>NZ_JACJTV010000021.1 GCF_014698845.1 Coleofasciculus sp. FACHB-1120
CTTGGGGATGTGATTCGATTATTACTAAAGGACTTGTCATTGCTAGCCAGCTCAATATTTTATTATTACTTCATCATTTAACTAAGTTAATATTAAGGATAGGTCTATATAGTTTCATTTTATGGCACACCCTAACCGGCGGACTCAGACGCAGGTGGGCAAATAAACCTTTGAACACTTTTACTGAAGCCTTAGAGGCATTTCGTACAGCGATGTCTTGTCGTTTCATTGAGTGGTTGAACCACAACTGGGACGTATTTATCGCTTATAAAGAGAGTTTAGGCTTTGTTTGGGCTTGATATTTGTTTAAGTCCCACTAATAGATGCCCTGTAAAAGAGAGAAGAAATCAAAATCTTTCTCTTTTCTGGACAAAGGAAAAGTTAGGAAATCCGTCACTTAGGGATTTTTGCCAGAAATCTATTCTGGATTCAAAAACTTCGGTCGTGTCTGCTGGTTGATGGAAAGTTTTTCCTGCAATGAGTTCCAGTCTTCTTGCTCAATTTGAGAAATAATTTGATCGAGGCTGTGGCGATATTGTTGAAGGCTTCGCAGTAATTCCTCGCGATTGTACCGCGCCATCATCACACCTAATTCTGGATTGCCTCCGCCAACGCGACTGGTATCCCGAAAGCCAGAACTCGCTAATTGTTGCGCTAACTCTAGAACGGCTGGATCGGTTTCGTTGATGCAGGCATTAATTAAACCAGCACTGACCATTACCGGCAAGTGAGAAATCCAAGCTACCGCGCGATCGTGGTCTTCTGGACGGCACTGATAGATTTTAGCTTTGAGCGATCGCGCGATTTCCTCGACAATATTCACGGCTGCGGGGGGCGTTGTTTTCACCGGCGTCAGCACATAAGCTTTCCCGGCAAATAGCTGAGTTTGAGCGGCTTCTAAACCACTTTCTGCCGTCCCAGCCATCGGGTGCCCCCCCACAAAGTTCGTCCAAATCGGTTCTAGCGCTTCCACCACCGGCTTCTTGACCGAACCCACATCTGTGATGATGGCGTTGGCAGACAAATGGGGAATGAGCTGCTGTACAGTTGGTGCGATCGCACGAATGGGCGTACACACGAATACCACATCGGCAGATGCTAAGAGTGCCAGATCCACACTTGCATCATCCACAACCCCACGCGCGATCGCATCAACACACGTTTGTTCTCGACGCGCGATTCCTAAAACCTGATAGCCAGCCGCTCGTAAGTCCAAACCCAGCGAGCCGCCAATTAGCCCCAACCCTACAATCCCAATATTCATTGTTCTGTCTAAATACTATTTCACAGTAAGGTTGCCACAAATAACTTGCTGGAAATGGCTACTGGCGCAGACGCGAACTGACAAGTCAGCGCTTCGCTATCGCCGTAAATCTTCTACAATCCAAAATGGTATAAACCTCTTGTTTCTCCCAAAAATGGGGGAAACAAGAGCAATTTGGTTTTCTTCCCGAAACCAGGAGGGCTGGAGACGGTTTCTCTCTGGGACTACTGTACCGATGTTCTAGCATGATGTTCTAGCATACAGTGCCGACTTACCCCACAATCCAATCAGCCACTACTGAGGTTTCAGTCAAAATGCGCTGTACAACATTTTCCTCAGGAAAGCCCTTCCATAACAGCTGAGGTAGGCAGCATAATAGATTTCTTCATTCATCCTTCATCATTTTGAGGATGCCTCACAGAACTTACTTCTAAGATTTACATGAGGGGCACGCTAGATTAGTGCTTGTACAACTTTGTACAACTTTAGATAGATGCCGGGGAAAATCCCGGCTCAACGCAAGCAAAGCCAGGGTTCATCTGCTGCAAACTCACCCAGCCACTCAAAACGACAAATGAACCTCAAGGCTTGCTGGTAGCGCCCTCCTCCTAACCATAAAATGAGAATGCTGGCAAGGTGGCTCGAAATGAATGTCGATGAACTGATAGTAAGATATGCAGCCGGTGCGCGAAACTTCGCGGCAATTGACCTGAGTGAGGCAAACTTGAGTGGCATCAACCTCAGCGGCGCTAATTTGACAGGTGCTAATTTAAGCGTGGCAAATCTCAGCGGTGCCAATCTCGAAGCCGCTAACTTGACTCAAGCCAAACTGAATGTCGCTAGGCTCAGTGGAGCCAATCTTAGCAATGCCATCTTAAACCAGGCAAACTTCAACGTTGCTAACCTGATTCGAGCGGATATGGGGGGAGCGCAGCTCATCCAAGCCGTCTTAATTCGAGCCGAGCTAATTCGCGCGGATCTAAGTGGGTGCAATCTCAAATCAGCGAACCTCAGCGGTGCCGATTTGCGTGAAGCAACCCTCAGAGAAGCCAATCTCAGTCGCGCCAGTTTGAATGAAGCCAACCTCCGGGGTGCCTTTTTGACGGGAGCCAACTTGGAGCAGGCAAACTTAAATGGCACTGACTTAAGCCGCACCGATTTGAGCGGTGCTAATTTCCGAGAGACAGAACTCAGGCAAGCCAATCTCAGCCGTGCCAATCTCAGTGGGGCAGACCTAAGCGGTGCAAATCTGCGTTGGGCAGACTTAAGCGGCGCAAATCTGCGTTGGGCAGATTTAAGCGGCGCAAAATTAAGCGGAGCTAACTTAATCGGCGCAGACCTTAGCAATGCCAATTTACTCAATGCCAGCTTAGTTCACGCCGATCTCACCCAGGCTCGATTGATTAAAGCCGATTGGATTGGAGCTGACTTGACTGGGGCGATTTTAACCGGGGCAAAACTGTATGCAGTCTCCCGTTTCGGTCTGAAAACTGAAGGAGTAACCTGCGAGTGGGTTGACTTGAGTCCAGATGGCGATCGCAGTGAAATTTTTCGTCTCACCACTGAAGAATCAAAAAAGTTCTTCAACGAAACGCTGCCAACTGTCCGAATTATCGTGGACGCACCGTTAGATTTAGAGGCAAATTTAGCGCTAGCCACTACTTATCATCACCTCTCCAAGCATTATCCGGGGATCGTCCATCCTCCCAGTTTGGAAGTCAGCGCTCGAAAAACCATTCTCACTTTCAGAATTGATAGCAACGATCAATTATTTCCCCTTGCTTACGTCGCTATTTTTCCCTTCAACGATGCAGTAGCAACTCAGAGAAATATCAGCGCCCTAGTTAACTTACTTCAATCTCAAAATCAATCATCACTAGGGCATAAAGATGCTCAGCGAATTAGGCAACTAACTGCCGCCCTTACTAAAACTATCAATCAAGTCGGCAGTCTTGATATTTTCAAAATGGTTCCTGAATTGAAAAGAAATTTAAACTTTTTCCAGGCTCCAACCCAGACAGTGTTAAATAATTCTACAGATCAAACCTTGAATGTTTATCATCACCCAGTTTTTGGTAAGCGATTTATGAATCAAAGTCAATCTAATTCCAGCGGTTTGCCGAAAAACAACTCGGTGGAAGCGCAAGGCTCGATTCTCCCTCCCGTAGGTACATTGATCGAATTTGTCAAGGAATTTGATTATTTAGAAAAATTACAGCAAAGTTGAAAAAAAGGTTAGCAGGCAAAAGACAAAAAAAAAGAGAAAATATGTAAAGCAAGTTTTTTTACTTTTTGCTTTCCTAACTCCAAAGTCTCAAATTTAAAGTGATAGAGGTAGAAGTTCATTCCTCACTACGTGCATTCCTTCGGGAGCAGGAGAATCGTTCTTGGCCTCATCATCTGACAATGGCGAGGCTAGTGGCGCGGGCTTTACGATTGGGGCGTTCTGCCCTGATTCAAACGGGGATTTCTTCGCACGGTACGGGGAAGTATCGCCTGAGTTACTTAGCGCCAGCACTGCTATGGAGGAAACCCGTCATCCTGGTGGCTCCGGAATCAGTGCAGCAAAGCTTGTTAGAGGTGGAAATTCCCCAGATGCGACAGTGGATGGGAACGGAAAAAGCTATCCTGACAGGCGATGCATGGCCTGACGCTGACTTTCAGGGACTGCTGTTAATCTCTCCAGAGGTTTGGTTGGCTGACCGCCTCAAAGGGCTGGGTGGGATACCTTTTGGCATTCCAACGATTTTTGATGGTGCCGATGACTTGGAAGAGTGGGCACGCGACCAACTGACTGCTGGCTTGCAACCTAGTGATTGGGACGATTTGATGCTGGCTTTTCCCCGCAAGATAAAGGCAATCCGGGATGCGCGGGTACAGCTAACAAAAGCCGTCTTTCAGCATCCAGCCAATCCTTACGAGTGCTGTCTGATTTCACCTGCTGAGCAAGACATCTTGAGACAGCTCTACGCGATCTTAGGGAATGTAATAGGAGTCGAAGGCAGGGAGAACCTTGTCGAGACAAGAATGGTTCCCTCTGGAGAGGGAGGGAGTGGGAGAGGGGGAGAATTTACTTTCTCACCGAATTTACCTCCGGCTTGGAGAATTTTTTGGCATCGATTGCAAGCAGAAGACCAACTCATGTGGGCAGAAATTGCTCGGAGTCAGGGTCAATTTTCTTTGTATTGCGGTCCTGTTGAGGTGGCAACGGCTTTAGCAAAAATCTGGCACCACGAGCCGGTGGTATTGATTGGTGCGGCACTGGATTTAGAGACAGAAGCGATCGCCTATCGTCAGCGGGTAGGATTGGGCAACTTAACGTGTCTGAAGTTTTCTCCAGATAGGCAGAACGAACTGATTCAGCTATATCTCCCCGATCGGTTGCCCATGCCAAATACACCCCAATTTCAGGGAGTTCTGATTCAAGAAGTCCAGAAGCTAGTTGAGACGATGGATTGGTCGCTGGCAGAGAATCCCAACATTCAAAGACTAGCGGTGATCTTGGTCGAGGATACGCCATTAAAAGCCCAGGTGGCATCTGTGATGGCCGCGGAGTTCGGCTCCCGCGTACAAGTGGAAAAAACCAGTTTGTCAAACAATGGCATTCTGGTTACGGGATGGGAATTCTGGCGGCATCATCAGGAGGTGTTGCCTGCGCCCCAGTTGCTAGTGATGGCAACATTGCCGATCCCTTCTCTAGAAAATCCCCTGGTAGCGGGTCGGGTAGCCCATTACAAGGAACAGCGGAAAGATTGGTTTCGCTTGTATCTGTTGCCGGTAGCTTTGAGTGAATTGCAGCGAGCGATCGCCCCCGTGCGAGAATGCCGAGGCGTCGTTGCTCTCCTCGATGGTCGCGTTAATAACCGCAGCTACGGCTCACAGGTGCTAGAAGCGCTGAGTCCTTTGGCTCGGATCAACTATTTGGACAGCAACTGGTTTACTAGCGATCGCTAGCTTCTCCCAAACCCCTCACCGATCGTCCCTTTGCCTCAATCTTGTAATTTAATGAATAAAATTCAGCGGCGACTTCCACGCCAGCGTTATGATAAACAAATGTCTAAAGGCATGACCAAAAGCGATGGGTGAATCCAAGCGTCGGAAAGAAGCACTCAAAGAGAAGTATGGTCAAGATACCTACATCCTTCCTTGGGTGCCGATTACCAAAACTCAGGCACAACAGTTTGTGAAAGTCTCCGGTCAGGGAGCTTGGTACGGTATCGGCTTCCTGATCCTGTTTTGGGTAACTATCCGCTTCATCGGACCTTCCTTTGGTTGGTGGCAGGTCAACTAGACCTTCCTAAACATCTGGTTGGGTGAAGTGCTTAGAGACGAAGTATTTGATAGATTTGTCTTGCCGATAGGCATTCCCAAAGCCATCAAATGCTTTGTCTCAAACTCTATAAGTAGGCTTCGCCCATAGGACTAGATTGAATTGATTATTCTTATCCTTAGCGATCGCTCCCCTTATACGCAGCAATAATTTTACCCCTCGCAACACTTTGCTGCTAAGTCCGTCTTTAGCTAGAAGCAACCTTTAACATTGCTCTCTAGGATGCAGGAGTATCACACAAACTGTTATGGTTGATACTTGGCTTTTCTAATATAGTCAAGTTAACCTGGTGCAAATCAGGGAGTCGTCTAGCTCTAAATTTTCCAAGCTCCTCAATTAATTTACCGTCATCCTTGGGGAGCAAAATCTTAAGAAAGTATAAAAGGTTTAAACTTAGGTGTGGTGGTTGGAGGACAACCGTGTTTCTACGACTTGCAGAGCAACACCGTCAATTTGTACAGGATCTAGTGATGAACCTTCAAGCTCTGGCGATCGTGCTAGAGCAGCGAGGCTATTTGGCTTCTTGCTATACCTGCGGAGGCCAAATGAATAGCGCATCATTTATGGTTAGTCTCGCTGACAACCATCTAATTCGCTTTTTAGTCTCGGATTATGGGATCACCTGGACAGAAATGCGGGATGACCGTGAATTAATGAAGCTAGAGGGGGCTGAAGCGATTTGTCAGCTACAAGACCTAGCGAATCTAGTCAAATATCAAATCAAACCTTCTGAGTATCGTCCTGCCGTGCCCCAGCGAGGCTAATGGAGTTAGCGTAGCAAGGTTTCGCCACTCTCTTTAGACAGATTAGCTCCTAGGACTGCTAATCTGAAAAGTGAGAAACCTACGTGCTAACCCCTGGCGACGGATGCCGGAAGAGATGTCTATGACTGCCCTTGATTGTGCATGGCAACACCATTTTATTGAGACCAACAACATTCGCTTACATTGTGTCACCCAAGGAGAGGGAGAGCTAGTTATCCTGTTGCACGGGTTTCCAGAGTTTTGGTATTCCTGGCGGCATCAGATCCCAGCACTGGCTCGCCATTTTAAGGTGGTGGTTCCCGATTTACGGGGCTACAACGATTCGGATAAGCCCCTCAGTGGTTATGACCTAGATACTCTTAGCGCCGATATTCGGGGTCTGATTGAGAATTTAGGGTATGTTCGGGCACATATTGTTGGTCACGATTGGGGCGGATTGATCGCATGGCATCTAGCCCAGAAGTTTCCAGACGTTCTGAATCGTCTGGCTATTTTGAATGCGCCACACCCGTACAGGTTTTGGCAGGAATTGACGGGAAACCTGGATCACCTGCGTCGCAGCTGGTACGTTCTTGCGTTTCAAATTCCTGGTTTGCCAGAGTGGCTGATTCAGCAAAATTTAAAAGATTTTGTTAATAACGTGTTTCGCGGACAGGCAGTTCGCAAAGGCGCGTTTTCTGCCGAGGATGCCCAAGTGTATCAGGCAGCATTGGCAAAGCCTGGGGTTCTGGCGGCGGCGATTAACTACTATCGTTCCTCTTTGTCGCCTCAAAATTGGCTGCATCACTGGGGGCGATCGCCCGATCCCGTCACCGTGCCCACTTTGATTTTATGGAGCGAAGAAGATGCCTTTTTGAATCGAAAACTTACCGAAGGCATGGAACGCTTGATCTCGGCTCCTTTTAACCTAAAATTTATCAGTCACTGCGGTCACTGGATGCAGCAAGAAGTTCCCCATACCGTCAATCGAGAACTCTTAAACTTTTTCCGATCCCCAGTGTTAACTGGCAGGAAAAAAAGCTTCTAAATCTCCTGGTGAATCTCTACTGAGAAACTGCTGCCAGTGCGGGGAGGTTGAAATCTGACAACATCTCTCGTGTCAACAATCTTTAACAAAACGCTGGATAGTGCCAAATTAATTGGCGCTATCCAGCGTTTTTGAATGTTAGCTTAGCAAAAGCGAAAGGAAACGAATTGACCCAGAATAGCTCAAAAGCCTTGTAGCCTCGGATTCTTGGGCTACAGAGTTGTCGGCGATCGCGTTGAGACTCACTTTCCTCAAGACACTCGGTGCTGGCGTTAATTTTTCAACAAACTCAGGTCATCAGGCAATATCAAACCCTCGTTTGGCGGTCAAAGAGGGGATTGTGATGAAAAACACAGAGCAACCATGACAGTTGACAACCCCAGTCGCCAAATTTTGTTGCATCCTGGAAGAGTAGGGGTTGTATCTATTTCGTTCGACAGAGGACAAGGTTGTATCCTCGGATTAACGCGATTTATGGCGTAGCGCCACCAGCAAAATGATTGGGTACCGTGAGAGCGATCGCCTCATGCTCAATCATTTCCCAATTCAGCAACGCCCCCTCACTGCACTCAGTACCAGCGAGAACTAAGGATGTTTAACGCTACAGAAATTCTAATTGACTCTTTTGTTCAAAAGATTCGTGAAGGCTACCGACGCACTTACGGCGGCTACAAGCCCGACTACGAAGATATTATTGCCTGGGCGGGGGGTATGGCTCTGGAAAACATTGCCAATAGCGATGCCCTCTATCACAATGTCGAACACTCGATTTTAGTCGCTCTGGTCGGGCAAGAAATCTTGCGGGGTAGACACATCCGCGAGGGTGGGGTGTCCTGCGAAGACTGGTTGCACTTTATTCTCTCCTTGGTTTGCCATGATATTGGCTACGTGAAGGGCGTGTGTCGCCTAGATAGAGACTACGAAAGACTGTATGCGACGGGGCAAGATGCAGAAATGGTTTCCGTGCCTCGCGGATCTTCAGATGCCAGCTTGACACCGTATCACGTAGATCGAGCCAAACTCTTTATTGAAGAGCGCTTTGGTGGTCATAAACTGATTGATGCGGAATTGATCAAGCGCAATATTGAACTAACTCGTTTCCCAGTCCCAAAAGCAGAGGATCATCAAGATACGGTTAATTATCCGGGCTTGGTTCGGGCCTCTGATTTGATTGGTCAGTTAAGCGATCCCCGCTACCTGAAGAAAATTGGGGCGCTGTACTACGAGTTTGAGGAAACTGGCGTCAATCAAGCCTTAGGTTATCGGCATCCTGGAGACTTGCGGCGGAACTATCCCAAATTTTATTGGCATGGGGTATTTCCGTATATTCAAGATGCGCTGCGCTACCTGTCGCTAACTCAGCAAGGTAAACAAATCATTGCCAACCTCTACTCGAATGTGTTTGTTGTGGAACACGAAAGTGCCGAGGATGAGCGGAGGCAACTGGAAGAACAGTTAGTAGTTGGAACTTAGACAGGTGAAAACTCGAGAGTTAGGAGTTAAGAATCAAAATCAGCTTGGAAATACTGAATTCTAGCTTATGATTTAACTTAAAACTCCTAACTCATAATTCCTAACTACTAACTTTATGAACTGGTGGCAAAAACTTAAAAACAATCCCTTAGCTCGTTTTGGCGCTTTAATCCTGTTAATTTTTTACCTTAGCGTCATTGCAGCCGATTTTGTTGCCCCTTATCGTCCGTGTGACTCTTATGACCTGTCGCGTGGTCTGTGTGATGTGCAGCCAAATACATCTCTTCTGCCACCAACTCAGATTTACTGGCGCAACCGAGAGGGACAATTTATTGGACCACACGTTTATCCGACGACTCAGGGACCGACAGATTTAGAGACGGGGGATCGCAAAGTCATTGTAGATTTCCAAAAACCTTCACCCGTTCGCCTGTTTGTCCAGGGACCCAAATACCAACTGTTTCAGCTTCGCCTGCCGCTGCCACCCAAATTTGATGAAGTGGAAATTATTCGCGGTATTCCCTTTAATTGGCACCTCTTCGGCACTCTTGGGGAAGGCAAACTGAATGTGTTAGGCACCGACGAACAGGGGCGCGACCAGTTCAGCCGTCTGCTGCATGGGGGCAGAATCAGCCTCAGCATTGGTCTAGTGGGAATTGCCATATCTTTCCCTTTAGGTTTGTTGGTTGGGGGGATTTCTGGCTTTTTTGGAGGCACAACCGACAGCATCTTAATGCGCTTTGTGGAAGTGCTGATGACGATTCCCAGCCTTTATCTTTTGGTTGCCCTTGCCGCAGTGCTACCACCAGGACTGACAAGTGCCCAGCGATTCTTATTAATTGTACTGATTACCTCATTCGTCGGCTGGGCTGGGTTAGCACGGGTGATTCGGGGACAGGTGCTGTCCATTAAAGAGCGGGAATTTGTGCAAGCAGCACGCGCAATGGGTGCGAAACCGCTTTACATTATCATTCGTCATGTATTGCCTCAGACCGCTACCTACGTGATTATCTCGGCAACTTTGGCAATCCCTGGTTTTATCGTTGCGGAATCAGTGCTGAGTTTGATTGGGCTAGGAATTCAGCAGCCAGATCCTTCTTGGGGGAATATGCTATCGCTAGCAACAAATGCATCAATTTTGGTATTACAACCTTGGTTAATCTGGCCGCCAGCGCTGTTGATTATCCTTACCGTGTTAGCTTTTAACTTACTAGGTGATGGGCTGCGGGATGCTCTCGATCCCCGGAGTTTGCGGCGGTAATTTTAAAAGTTTTTTGCGAATTTGTGTGACATACTTAGCAGAGTTGGTTCTATTTGTGAACGACTCTGCTAAATTTTTTGTTGATCTGGTTAAGCAAATATAGTGAGTGGCAATTACAAGAATCTCTAATTGTTATTTTTTGCTCTTTAATCAACCTCAATAGAAATTGTAAGTTTTGCTGTATTTGTGTACCCTTGAAAACATTTACGGCAGAAAAACTTATGGGGTGGTTTAAAAATCTGTAATTACTGACAGATACAGATTATTTTTCCTTATGCAAAAAATACTTTATTTGTTTGAAGTAAGTTGAGTCAAAGTGACTAAATTTATTTTTTCTTTGCTAGTTTTATTTTAACTGAAAGCTCTGTTTTGATTGCGGCTAATTCTCAAGCTCAAACTGTTATTCCTTTAGAAACTAACATTGTTGATACTATTGGCTCAAGCTCCTCTGAACAGACCCCAGCGTGGAATACAAGTGTTAAATCTGACGTTGGTAATGCTGTCGCTAATTCTACTAATGCTGAGCAAGTTGTTGTCTCTGAATCTGGACTTAAAGCTACTGATTCTAGCTCGCCTGTAGCAGACAGTACAGCCACTAATCAACGAATTCCCATGTCAAGCAGAATTTTTGATGTATCTTCCATGCGGCAGTAGCGCCAAGTGGTAATACATGGAAATTTTTGAGATAGCGTCGAAATTATTGTAGACGTTGCCTGCTTGATATCTTTTAGCGATCGCATCCGCTTATTCTACCCAGATGTTTTCTCCTCAACGGGGTGTTGACCATAAAAGGGTAGCACTTCTGACCAATGGGGACGCCTTCCCTGTTGCCAATCTAGATAGGCTAGTTCTAGTACGCTCGAAACGGTTCCTCCTAGCCCAGCTCCAGCGGCGATATCAATTAGCTGATAGGGATGCCAACTGTCCAGCTTTTGTTGCCATACTGCCGGTGTCATTACGCTATCTAGTAACATCTGAGTGAGTCTCGAATCGGATGGCGATACTTGATAAATGGCGGTAAATAATTGACCCCGTTGAGCTGGTAATTGGACAGCGATCGCATTGTTGAGTGAAGATTCTTCACTGTTTCCGTTGCCTTGTTGTTTACTTTTATCGGCTTCTGACCAAGCCACAGATGCCAGTGTAGAGACGGAAAACAGGGGAATATTCAGCTGTTGCGCCAGTGTCCGTGCTGTAACAACGCCGATGCGAGTCCCTGTAAAGCTGCCTGGACCGATTGCTACACAGATAAATTCCAAATCAGCCCACGTCTGCGGCTGAATAAACTCAGCCAGATGATGGTGTAAATGGGTGGATAAATCGCGTCCTAAATCCCAAATTTGGAAGCGCGAATCTCCAGCAAAGTTGTTTAGTGCGAGACCTAGTTCAGGACTGCTGGTATGCAGTGCTAGTCCATATTTTGTTGGATCGAGCTTCACGGAATTCATGCTCAGTTCAAGGGATCGATAGCCGAGACAGGGAGACACCATAAATCGGCGACCTATACGTGCGTAGCCGCGATTTCTTAATTATTAATGGCGTTGATTTGGATGTCAGAAATTGCTTGACCCGTCAAGCAGTGCCAGTGGCAGGTGAATAAATCTGGCTCTTGGACGCTGATGCTAGCGATCGCGGGTTCCCCCGGAAAAGGCAAAAGTCGGTCAAAAACAATTTCTTGCTCTTGAAAGCCGAACTGCAATAAATAAACAGCCGGTGGCGCTGATAAAAATTGGAGTAATTGATGACTTAGTTGGTACAGTGGCTGACGCCAGATATCCGATAGATGCACCGGCTGACGATAACATTTAAAAGCCGGTTCTGAACGCCTACTTTCATCGTCCTCAACCATACCAATTACCTCGCCGTAGAGTGGCCCCTTTGCCGTGAGAACGATTGGCAACCAGAAATCACCCACACCCGTCAGATGTCCTAATTGCTCTACCGACTGGCGTAAACCTGTCACGTCGCGGCAAGCCTGATAGAGGGATTGGGCTGGAAATTCCAAGTTTTCCGGCAAATTTAGCGTTAAAGGACACCAAAGGATTTCCGCTTGGTTTTGCCAGTCCGCGCAGACAGAGGCGATAAATCGCGTCTCTACAACTTGTATCGCTGTCGATACTGGAGAATTGAGCGCGGTTTGCTTGAGGGCAGACACCATTTTGGCTGTTGTGGGCGATGCCGCAAGCTCATCAGCAGCATCAACCACAATCAGAACTTTACGCATGACCAAAGGTTGGAATCGGGCTATTACGAACACCTGCACGGGGGAAACTGGGCAGATCGAGTCCGGTCGTCGTGCGACGGGTTCTGACAGCTAGACGGTAACTCACACTTTGCAACTCAGCATGGAGTTGACGATTTTCCCGTTGCAGCATCGCTACTTTCTCCCGCACGGGTGCCATGCGTTCGGCAAATTTCTGGCGATAAATCTGTGGCAACTCCTGCACCACTTGCTCTAGCATCCGGCTGCGGTCGGTCAATTCCTGTACAGACTGCCGCAATTGATAAATTTCGGTGTCGCGGGTCGTAATCTGTTCCTGATAGAACGTTACCTGCTGCTCGACCTCTTGCAGTTGTTCTCGCAGCGCTCTCATCTGAGCCATGTGCCGCTCAGACACTTCCGGTCTGGGCATAAAGTTGGCATTGCCCTTAACCAGCCGGAATAGTTCTTGAGACAACTGTTGAACCAGTTGGTCTCGCATCTGCAACTCTTCGCGCAGGCGAGTTGCGTCAGATTGAAGCGTTTGTAGGTTTGGCGTGTCGGTCTGGCTCACAATGGCTTATGGCTCCTCTTGAAATGATTTTCCTGATGGCAGGCGCGAGGCAAGAGCGGATTGCTCATATTGCTTTTGCAGCTAATTTACCATTTGCAACAGGAATTAACACCTGATTGGTACTCTTGTTTGCAATTAAGGATTGGGTCTATCGTATCCTCAGATTCAGCTAGATTTTCTGCCGGTGCGAACAAGTCGTTCGGTTTTTACAAGCCATTTGTTCGTCAGCAGCGAGATTGAAAGGGATAGGCGTCTTGTAGTATTTAGGTGGAATCAAGAGGAAGTGGTTAAGATGAGTGCAGCCAGCAGTTCAAACAAGATTAAATTTGGCACCGATGGATGGCGGGGGATTATCGCCGATGACTTTACCTTCGCTAATGTGTGTAAAGTAACGCGGGCGATCGCAAGTTATCTCGAAAATGCCTATTCCAAAGACCGTCCCGTCTTAGTAGCTTACGATACCCGTTTTTTAGCCGACCAATTCGCCCGGACTGCCGCTGAAGTTTTGGTAGATGCCGGGTGGACGGTGAAAATTGTCGATCGAGATTGCCCGACACCAGTCATTGCTTACAACGCTAAGCTTCTCAACTCTGCTGGGGCACTGATGTTCACCGCCAGTCATAACCCGGCTCCCTATTGCGGCATCAAATACATCCCCGATTACGCAGGACCGGCTACGCCGGAAATTACGGATACAATCGTAGCAAATATTGAAAGTGCTACGGATGAACCGCCGAGTGGCAACAATGCCAATAAGATTTCCACCTTTGATCCCAAGCCAGATTATCTCCAGTTTATTTACACCCTGCTGGATGTAGAGCGAATCAAGAGCGCAGGGCTAAAAGTGAAGTATGACGCTCTCTACTCGACTTCTCGCGGCTACCTGGATACTGTCTTAGAGCGCTGTGGTTGCGATACAGAGTCATTCCACACCTACCGCGATGTTCTCTTTGGTGGTGGAATGCCAGAACCGAAGGGAGAGGAATTGATTGGACTCGTCGAAGCAGTGAAAAAAGACGGGGCAGATTTAGGTTTGGCGACGGATGGAGATAGCGATCGCTTCGGCATTGTTGACGAACAAGGAAACGTGCTGACGCCGAACACGGTGCTGCTGTTGCTGGCGCGTCACCTAGTCAAGAACAAAGGTAAAACTGGTGCAATTGTCCGCACCGTTGCCACCACCCATCTGCTGGATAACCTCGCCGCTAAGTACGGCTTGGAAATCTACGAAACAGCAGTAGGTTTCAAATACATCGGCGAGAAAATGCGCGAGACGCAGGTATTGATCGGCGGTGAAGAATCAGGCGGATTGAGCATTATCGGGCATATTCCTGAAAAAGACGGGATTTTAGCCGATATGCTAGTTGCAGAAGCGATCGCTTACGAAGGCAAGCCTTTAAGTCAGCTAGTAGAAGAAGTAATCGCAGAAGCCGATGGTCCTCTGTACAACAAACGTCTCGATTTGCACTTAAATGACGCCCACAAAGCCGCTGTCATCGATGATTTCACCAAAAATCCCCCAGCAGAAGTGGCAGGAATTAAAGTGAAAGAAGTAGGGCGCAAAGACGGGATTAAACTCTACTTAGAAGAAGGCAGTTGGATACTCCTGCGTCCTTCGGGAACAGAACCGCTAATGCGGGTTTATCTGGAAACGAACACTCCAGAAAAAATGACCCAAATTGCCCAGCAAATGGAACAAACTATTAACCAACTGGAACCCGTCACAGTCTAAATGATCGGTAGGAGCAAGGGCATTGCCTTGCTCCTACTTGGTAGCAGGAACTTACTTAGTCGCCATTATCAACATGAAAGCCCTTACCAACCTGCTCACCTCGCTGATTTTAGCCAGTTCCATCGCAGCGATCGCACTCTTGTCCATTCAAAACATCACGCCGGTATCGGTGAAATTTCTGACTTCCCAGTCGATCCGGATGCCGGTTGGCGTCGTACTGGCGTTTAGTGCTGGCGCAGGAGCGATTGGGAGTGCGATCGTGCCCATTGTTTGGGGATCGCCTTCTAGTAATCAGTCTCAATCAGAAGATGCCAGTGAGTATGCTGACGAAGACTTTTAATGGTTATTGTTCATTGCAATTAACCATGAGCCTTTGCTACTTACTCTCACTGCGATACTCCCACGGCGGCAGAAATTTGGAGTCACGCCAAATGCCGCGCCGACTCTTTTTCGCCTCAGCTTCTGCTTGCTCAACGATAGCAGCGCTAGGGCAATCTTTTAGATATTGACGATACACCAGAACCAGTCCCTCTTTTGCCAACACTTCCTGAATAAAAGTGCCATCGGGCAGGCGCACTTCGCTAACTTTGCGCCCATATCTGTCAGTATCGGTTACAGTTAAGCGAACGCGATCGCCTCCTTGCTGTACCAATTCTTGTAATCGCTGCTGGGTTTTTATTCCCCACTTGAATTGGTTTTGATCTGCTGCTTTTTTGCTTGCCTTTTCCTTACTGGAATGGGGAACTTCCGGAGCATCCACACAAGCAAAGCGCACGTTGATGTTTTTCCCACTGCGATCCGTCACGGCAAGAGTATCTCCATCGCTGACTCGCTTAACCGGGTAAGTAGGAGAACCAAAAATAGCTTCACATCCCACCAATCCAAGGATGAGAACAACTGCACCAGTCCAGACGAGAGAGTTTTGGATAAGTTTGCGAGTGCCGGTCATTATAAATATTTACTACAAAAGAAAAGTCCATTAGGACAGACGTTTCCATTGTCCAATAGTTTCGGAGTCTGTTACTAGCTTTTAGCAGTGGGGATGGTGAAGGAAGATGCGATCGCGCTTTTAACCAACGCTTTGCTTGTTTCAACTACCAGCTTTTCTTTCACCATACTGAGTTACCCGTCGAAACATTTTTAACCCATACTCCAGCAACTCCCGCAGCATTTCTATCTAATCATCTCTCCAAATTGGCTCGTAATGCTTCCCTAGAGGTGTCAATACTGGCAGCTTATTATCCTTGAGATAACTCCGATGACGCTTGATGTAACCAAGCTTCTAAATCCGCCGAAGATGAAAAATCTAAAAGCGCCTCTGCTAAATCCTCTAACTGAGTCAGCGGTAATTGCTGAATGCGATGTTGTAACTCAGGAGGAACTGCACCAATTCGCCGTGGTAGCTGCCGCATAACCAGCGACAGTGTTGCTTCCTGCTTTCCTTGTTCAATGCCTTCTTCCATCCAGCTAGTGACAATTCGCATAATGACCTCCTGCTCAGTTGGCTCTATCCTAGCAATGTCAGCTCGTAGAAGCCTTTCTTCTTCTGAACTTAAGCGTAGATAAGTGTCAATAAAACCGGAAATTAATTGCATTTTGGCGGGGTCTAGCCTCAAAGTAGCCAAAAGACGCAGACACTCAAATTTTACCCGGCGGCGATCGCTTGGCTCTATATTCATTTTTGCCATTAGCGCACTAGCAACTGGATTGGGTTGCTGCACAAAATCCCGCCAATTCAGCTGATTTAACTGAATGACATCATAGTTGAACTGCAAAACAACTTTATTGGGAAAAGCCACCTGATAAACGTTAGGTTCTGGAGTTTTGGGACTGTTATAAGAAAACACCACCACAGGATACACAGGCAGATCGAATTTTTCAGACAAACGGGAGAAATAGCGGAACATCCGCTTGCCAAAGTCAGTTTGATATTGTGCTTGGTTCTCTACATGAATTAGGAAGAAAGATTCCTGACCTCGAAATTCAGCCTTGACGATTAAATCAGCTTCATAACGTTCGCCAGCAGTAACATCTGTAAAGACTTCTTTATCTAAAAATTCTATGGAGTCGCGTTCCAGATAAGTTGCTACTTCTGGCAAAAATAACTCTATGAACTCCCCAAAAAAGGTAGTGAGGAGTTCCTTAAATAAGCGGTCATGGTCGCTCATCCGCGTTTTTGAAGTTACGATTCTTTACTTCGTTTCCATCCAATTCTGCCCTGCACGCACATCAACGACTAAAGGCACACTTAAAGAAACCGCATTTTCCATTGTGGAACGAATTTTAAGCTGTAATTCTTCCCATTCAGAGGGAGGAACTTCAAGCACTAATTCATCGTGAACTTGCAATAGCAAACGCGCCTGATAATTCTGCAAAACTGCGTGCAGTTTATCCATTGCAATCTTGATGATATCGGCGCTAGAACCTTGGATTGGAGCATTAGCGGCGGCGCGTAGCGAACCGGCGTCAGCTTGTCCCAAATTACGGAGTTTGTCAAGGTTAATTTCATCAGGATTGCTACCTTGGAGCTTGCGGAGACTGCCGCCCTCAAAGTTAAAGTAACGGCGGCGTCCTAGAATAGTCTCGACATAACCGTGAGCGATCGCTTCCCGCTTCACCCGCTCCAAATATTCAAATACCTTACGGTAGCGCTCGTTAAACCGATCGATAAACAATCTGCCTTCGGTTGCCTTCACCCCAGCTTCCCGCGCAAATCGCTGCGCCCCCATCCCATAAATGACGCCGAAGTTGATAATCTTCCCCAATCGGCGCTCTTCAGATGTCACCGTATCCTTCTCCAACAACAGCCGAGCGGTGACACTGTGAATATCTTCATTTTGCTGGTATGCCTCAATCAGCACCGGCTCTTGGCTCAAGTGAGCCAAAATCCGCAACTCAATTTGCGAATAGTCAGCAGCAACCAGTAGCCAGCCAGTTTCTGGCACAAATCCTTTGCGAATCCGCCGACTAAAAGCTGTGCGGATGGGAATATTTTGTAAATTGGGATTAGAAGAAGACAATCGCCCTGTTGTCGTACCTGTCTGATTAAAATTCGTATGCACCCGCTGGGTATCTGGACGTATCAACAACGGTAAAGCGTCCACGTAAGTAGACTTCAGCTTAGAGAGGGTACGATACTCTAAAATGGCATCGACCAGTGGATGATCGCCTTGCAGTTTTTCCAACGTTGCCGCATCTGTAGAATAACCCGATTGAATTTTACGAGACTTTTTAGTATCTAACTTGAGTTTGTCGAATAAGATTTGGCTCAGTTGTTTCGGTGAACCCAAGCTAAATTTTTCCCCGGCTTCCTGATAAGCTTTCTGCTCAATCGCAGCTAAATCCTTTTCCAGTTCTTGCGATAGTGTCTGGAGATAAGCTGGATCGATGCGAATGCCCACATATTCCATCTGAGCTAAAACTGGCTCTAAGGGTTGTTCTACTTCCCGTAACAGCCGGTGAAGAGCTGGGACTTCCTCTAATTTTTCTCGTAGCTTTAGTACCAACTGGAATGTGGCATAGACTTGCATCCCGCAGTAATAGGCTACCGTCTGAATATCCATATCGGCAATCGTTTTGCCTTTAGGCACCACCTCCGTATAATTGCTGATACTTAGCTCCAGATGCCGCAGGACTAAGTCGCTGAGGTTGTGGCTGTTTTCTGGATTTAGCACGTAACTGGCAAGCATCGTGTCAAACACCACCCCAGCCAAGTTAATTCCCTGACAGCGCAACACCAGCCGGTCAAACTTGGCGTTCTGCAACGATTTGGGATAGTCAGCACTTTCCAGAATCGGACGCAACGCTTCTAAGACAGCCGTTTTATCCAGATTTTCACCAGTTTTGTGACCCGTGGGAATATAAGCAACTTCAGACGGATCGATTCCCCAGCAGCAGCCAATCCCCACAAGTTGAGCGTCTCGTGGCTCTAGGGAATCCGTTTCCGTATCCCAAGCTACTGGGTTGTCAGGGTTGGTGCAACTTTGCAGCTGCTTTATCAGTTCTGTCAGTTTTTCTGGAGTATCAATAATTTGGGCGCTAATCTTACTCGCAGCATTTGTGTCTGCCTTGCTAGCCGCTTCGGTGTCAGCGGCACTGAAAAACCAGGAATCGCCATCATCAAAAGTGATTTGTTCAAGTTCTTCTTTAGATTCAACGGGTTTAGCTTCCTCTGCCACACCGCCAAATGCCTGCTGCAACTGCTTGATTCGGCTCAAATAAGTCCTAAACTCTAACTTTTCTAGCAGCGGTTCTAGCTCGGCGTTATCAAATCCCTTCAACGGGCAGTCTTCTAAACTAACGTCTAGAGGGACATCAAGAACGATCCTTGCCAAGTGCTGGGAACGGTATGCCTCTTCTTTCCCGGCTTCCAGCTTCTGTTTGACCGCTCCTTTAATCTCATCCAATGAGGCATAAATCCCATCCAGGGAGCCGTACTCTGTCAGCAACTTCACGGCTGTTTTGTCGCCAATGCCCTTAACACCAGGGATATTGTCGGAGGCGTCGCCACACAGAGCTTTGTAATCGACAACCTGCTCTGGTGTAATGCCCTTTAGTTTCTCTTTAACTTCCTCTGGCCCAAATTCTACTGGCCCTGTATTACTGCCACGTTGCCAGAAGGTTTGACCAAGATAAAGAACGCTAATTCCCTGTGCAGTGTTAACCAGTTGAAATAAATCTCTGTCACCCGTAACAATCTTTACCCGATACCCGGCGGCACTCGCCTTTTGTGATAGCGTTCCCAAGACATCATCTGCCTCATACCCCGGTGCCGTCACAATTGGCAGATTGAAGGCATCTAAAAGGTCGTGGAGATTTTTCAGGTCAATGATAAAGTCTTCTGGCGTCTCAGCACGGTCAGCTTTATAGGTATCGTCAGCTTCGTGGCGGAAAGTGGGTAAGCCGAGGTCGAATGCGATCGCCATCGCCTGAGGTTGCTGGGATGCTATCACTTCTAGTAACGACTTGAGGAAGCCAAAACAAACACTGGTAGGAATCCCAGTCTTGGTTTTTAAGCCTCCATCCCGCCCTTTAGCAAAGGCAAAATAGGCGCGGAAGGCTAACGAATGACCATCAACCAGGATGAAGACAGGTCGCATATCGGATGAGCTAGCAGCGGAGTTAGAGGGGTTGGAGGCAGAGGTAGATTGAGACATAGCCTTATTTTAGCTAGCGCCATAGAGCAGATATTCTTTACGATGGCTCAGATTGCTCACTTCACGCGAACAAGCCGTTAGATATCTCATCCCACGGCTCAGCCTGACTGATTTTAACTACCCCTGGGGAAAATATCCTATCTATGCGCTTAGCAACTAGCTATGCCAACAGCGAAGCTGCTGCTAGATAAACTTCCCAAAAAAAAAGCCCGCAGGCGCAGGCTAGAAATAAGGGTTATCGACTAATTGAACTTGCAAAGATTCTCAGCAATAAGCCAGGGGATTAGCCATTGATTTGGCTGTTGCGGCGGCGACGCAGACCAAACATACCTAACGTACTCGCAGCTACCAGTGCCAACGTTGCAGATGGTTCAGGTACGCTTTGCAGACTTTGATTGCCGATATCGACGATGAAAACTGTGTCGTTGAAATCCCGGTCAGATGCTGGAGTCACGCCAGTCTCGCTTCCATCTCCGTACAAATCTTCAAAACCGATCACTAGGTAACGGGAGTTAAAGAGATAGCCTTTGGCGTGCTGTAGCCCATCAGGGTTAGAAGCATTAAAAGCAGAATTGTAAATGCCGTAGGAGTTGTCGGTGCCGTACAAGCTATTAGCGTTCAACTGGAAGTTCAGGGTTGTACCTTTGCTGAAGTTGCCTAAGTTAACCCAATCTCCTTGCTTCAAATTAGTAAAGCTGCTTTGGTTTTCTCTAATGCTTTCTGTGCTATTGAGTTCCCAGAAAGCCAGCCCATCTTTGACAATGTTGCCGTTGCTGTCAAGTGCTTGATAACCCAACTGATTGTTATAATCCGCCCCTTCATTAACGAAGTAAGCACGAACATCCGTGTTATTTTGCAACGTTAGTTTGCTTAAATCAAATGATTGACCGCCTAAAAGGCTCAAGTTAGGAAATGCGTGTTTTTCTTGAGACTTATTTATCTGCGTGTTTAAGCTATCGATAAGCGTGCTGATGTTTGAAAAATCATCAGATTGGCTCAATGTATTCTTTGTGGGTGCAGTATTTCCAGAACCCCAGTTGATCTCAGCCGATGCCGGTGCAGTTGCAGAGATGACGCCGGTCAGGGCAGCAGCAGCGGCGAACAGACTAGAAATTAGTTTGATTTTCATTTGAGTACCTCTACCAGGCGATGAACGACTTCACCTTATCCAACCGGCAAATACATCTAAAATAATTGAGTTTATTTTTACTTTAGAAGCCCGGTGCAGATATGTGTTTTCTTTTCCTTGTCTATTAATAACTGAAGTTTTAATTCTTTGTCTATGATTTTTGAAATTCTTTTTGACCTCTTTACACTATTCGCTATTTACGCAAAACCCTTAAATATACTTACAAAGCCACTAATTATTTATAAATTAATCAGTAGTATTATCCTCAGTTCTTAGAAATTATTTTTAAATTATGTCGGTAAATATTCTGAAACCTATTAAGGGATTTTGCGGATAGCGCTTTTTGTTTGGCAGTGATAACTGTAAAAGTTCATTATTATCAAGAATGGAGAATTTCTAGAGTTAGGTAAAAATACCAGCAGGAGCTGGTAATACGCACGAAGCTGACAGCCTACGCAGATTACGTAACCGTGAGTTCGGGGTAGGGCACAGGCAAAACAGGTAAGCTGAAAGTGCTGAATTCTCCACCCATCTGCTTGTCCTATGCTCAGTGAAGAAGAAAAGTTCTACGGCGTCGATGACTGGTGCCAAAAGTTTGAACCCGGTTGGCAGCCACAATGGCTTTGTGGATGGGCTGCAACACGGTCAACGAGAACGTTTAGCCTATTATTGCGGAAGCAGTCGATGATTGGGACAGTGATTGATATCAATACAAGTGACAACTTAGCAGCGATTTCCGCCTTACGGAAGCGGTCGATGATGGAGACAGTGATTGACCCGTGGAAGAACATTTCTTAGCGCGAGCATTCTCATGCCCTCTGGGGAGTATCCTGATGTGTGTAAATATCCCTAGAGAAAAGCAAATCGTGGTCTATGCCAACCCCCTTTTTCTCAAGGAGGTAGAAGTGGCGAGAGCTTTTACCAAACCCAATCCGGATGGTGCGCGGGCTTTAGAACCCTTGCCTTGTGGGTTTAGTTTGTTAAGAAGCGAATTCCATTTGCCCTTTTCACAAAAATCTGATGCTCTGTCACCGCAGCTGGGTCAACTTTCTGGTTAAACTGGTGTGCGGATTGACTGCAAGAGCCACCAACCCCAGAAGCCCTTTATCTCCATCGACGACAATTTACTACCTGCTGTTTAACCCAAATTCACGTTAATTAGGAAGCTTATTCTTGATCCCCAGCCTGAAAAAGTTAAGTTTGCTTTCACGTTAAAAGTTATTTAATTATAAAGGGTAAGAAAGTGCTGGAAAGAATAGGCATTTTCTATCTCTATAGTTAGAGACTAGAAGTTTTTAGTTTATAGCCGTAGGTTGATTCTGCTTTGAAGAGAAATATATAAGTTTGTGAGTGAAGAACTGACAAGGAGCCTTTTTGATGAAACGAGCTGATTTGTCTAAATTTATTGGGGCTGGCGTTCTCTCCTTAAGTATGGCGGTTCTGCCTTTGACAGTGCCTGCTTCTGCTCAGACCAACACTGACACAAATACAACTACAGATACCGTTCCTAGCCAAGACGTTAGAACCGTTGAGAGCGATCGCAATTTTGATTGGGGTTGGCTGGGCTTACTGGGACTTCTTGGTTTAGCAGGTTTGGCGGGTCGTAAGAATGAAGAAACAACCCGTTACCGTGACCCCGATCCAGTAAGTCGTACCGGTCACAGAGAGTAAAAGAACGGATGGCTTATACGAAAATTAAAGCCACTAAAAAAGGCAAAAGAAAGAAGGGGGAAATCTTTTCTTTGCCTTTTTGCTTTTGAAATTTTTTAAACCTGTTTGGATTCAATATAAATCAAAGTCAGGGTCATTAGTCTTTAGTCATTGGTACAACTCCATCCACTCTAGGAATGTCGTTTGGACAAGAGTTTGCGAGTCCTTTTTTTTCGTTCGTATTTGGACGGAGTAGGTGCCGAAAAAAGTCTAAAAACTAATGAATAATCAAACAGGGAAATCGGATTAACTGTGTTCCGTTATCGTCTGCGGAGTGCGATCGCTACCCGGTGAGAAGGTGTAATAACTAGCAATCAACGCCACCATCATCCACCAAAGCGTATTTACTTCCGGTCTATACCAGACTGTATCTACCAAACCATGTCCTAATAGACCAAATATCGTAGCGATTGCCGCTATCAGCCAAAAACCCTCACGCCTGCCCAGTTGTCGCAAACGATTTAGCTGTAGCCACCCTTGGTTAAAGGTGACAACCAGTAACCACATAAAGCAGCAAAAACCAATCAAACCAGTTTCTACAGCCAATTCCAGAAAAACTGAATAAGCACTTAAGGCAGTATAACGGGGGCGCTGATAAAGGGGATAAATTTTGTTAAAAGCCTCGTTGCCAGGGCCAATTCCCAAAATTGGGCGATCGCGGATCATCTCAACCACCGCCTCCCAAACGTTGACCCGGAAATTGTTACTGCTATCCTGGCTGCGATTGGCAAAAATACTAAAAGCGCGATCGCGCACTGGTTCGACAAATAGGATCGCTACCGCTAGCACTAGCGCTAAACTTCCTAGCAGAATCGGCAGCGACCAAGTCCGCCAAAAAGGAGGTAGATGCTCGCTGATCCAGTAAAGCAGCATCAGCGAGAATACGAAAAGCAAAAGTATAAAGCCAATCCAGCCGCCACGACTGAACGTGAGAATCAAACAGGCAGAATTGACTGCGAACATCGTCAGCGCCAAGGCTTTACGACTCCAGCCCCGCCAAGCAAAAATAGCAGCCAGTGACAAAGCGATCGCAGGCAAAAGATAAGCCGCAAGTAAATTGGGATTACCCAGATAGCTATAAACTCGCGTTGTTTTAGACATGGGAGACGTTGGATCCGTCCAAGTTGCCAGTGCCTCCGCCCCGAAAAACCATTGTCGCAGCCCATAGACACTAACAATCAGCGCGATGTGGAGATACACCGCGATCAGGATAGAACGCAGTCGAGGCGATCGCAGTACCCGCGCCATTAGCGCAAAAAATAGTAAATACAGCGTTAGCTTGCCCCAGCCTTTCAAAGCAGCCATCTTCACGGGCGACAAAGCCGTTGCTACAGTGGAAATGCCCCAGTACAGCAACACCAGCCAGTGAATTGGAGTAACCTTAGACGCTTCGCCCGGTACATAACCCGCCTCATCCGAGAGCGTCAGCAGTATCCAAAAGCCAGCGCAGGCAGCTAACAACACGCCAACCAGCGCTGTTGACACAAAAGGAGCCAACGCAAAGACTAAAGCCACCAACAAGGCTCCCAATGGCTCCGCCCACTGCACGCAAAAGCTACTCTGCCGCCAGCTTCGCAAGCTACCGACCAACCGATGCAAATAGCTTGCACTTTGCCACTGATACAGGGGCAAACTGGACAAGGTAAATTGTTGCCAAACAGTCATGTGATAGGTCAGGGGTAATTGATTATGGGTGATTGGTATTGGTCACATTCGTGATTTGTCATTGTCCATTGAAGTTGCTAAGAACAATTAGCCATTTCCCAGGACCCATTACCAATTACCCAAGTACATAGTTTATAGTCTCTAGTCCGTCAATCATCACCAATTGTTTCCAACGCATCCACCTGTGGCAAGCTGACTACATAGCGATATCCCGCCTCTGGAGAGCCTTGAACAGAAATGTGCCCGCCATGAATTTCTGCCAATAAACAGCTCAGTAACAGCCCCAAACTTTCACGAGAGCCATTGCCAACCGATAAATGGGACAGCCCTTCCGGGACAGCAGAATTACCGGCACGAGAACCCTTCAGCAGCAATTGATTCGTTGACATGAGGGACGGCACGGAGGATGGCTCTTGAATATAAGCAACACTCGCTTCTGAGAAAGCGGGTTCTGAGTGATGATTCGGCGACATATCAGACTGGGCATAAAACTCAATCTGAGGTAGACCATCTCCTAGCCAGGGGTGAGAAACCCAGACCGCAATATTCAGCTTTTCGATTTTGCGAGAGACATGAATGCGAACCACGCCCCCAGCATTGCCTGAGTTAATTAGATTAAAAATCAGGTAGTAAAGAATTTGCCGTACTTTATCCTTGTCAAGCAACCAGATGCGCTTTCCAGGCTCTACAGATAGACGAATCTGTTGCTGTCGCCCAGAGGCAATCTGTTGCAGGTTATTAATCGCCTGTTGACACAGCATTTCGATGTCCACAGACGTGAAATCGAGTTTTTGGCTAAACTCATCCAACCCTCCCAGAGACAGAATTTCATCAACCAGCGAAACTAAGTGCTGACCGCTGTTGTGGATAATTTCCAGATATTCCTTCTGCTTAGTCGTTAATGGCCCATAAACTTCGCGACCCAAAACACTTGCCATCCCCATAATTGAAGTTAGTGGAGTCCGCAGTTCCTGTGATAGCTGGGATAGGAGTTTGACTTTAACGGAGCTAGTTGCAGAGGGGCTAGGGGTTGAACGGGTCAGAGACAACACTTCATCCGCATTGGCATTAGTCGAGGCGGCATTGTAATCCAATTCCACTTCTTTACCAAGCCCTGACTGCCCGTTAGGCGACGGTTTGGCAAACCAGTGGCTGGAGTTGGTACGATGCTCTACAGGACCTAATTGTCGCGTTTCTAAAAACAGACGGTTTCTCTCAAATTCACTCAGACTCCAGCGAGCCATGAGTTCCAAAAAGTCAATATCTTTGCTGGTAAAGTTACGAGGCACTAAATCCATGACTGCCAGGGTGCCCAGACAGATTCCCGTAGAGGATAGCAGTGGTGCCCCTAGATAGGCGCGAATGCCATAGTGCTGCACAAGAGCAGTTTCCGCAAAAGCTCGATTTGTTAGCGTATCGCCAGCAATCAAAACTTGATGACTATCAACCACATAAGCGCACAAAGATTGATGGCGTGGGAGTTGCCGGGACGTGGCGAGATCGTTCATCAACCCTAATCGTGATAAACCCACAGCTGCTTTGATCCGCTGCTTGTCTTGAGCCATTAAGCTTAAAATGCAAATCGGCGCTTCCAAAAATCGGGCTGCTGTTTGAGTAGCTTCCTCGAACACTGGAACCATCTCTGCTTCAAGTAGACCGAATTCTCCCAAAGCAGTGAACCTTTGTTTTTCTCGTGCTGCCGGTGTCAAACCATCCAAACGACAAAAAAGTCTGCTTTCTGGGGCTGCCATTACCATCCCTACTCCCATACGCTTTGCTTGTATGACTATATTTAATATCCCGCTACACTTAGCGTTCCCGAAGAATGCCTCTAACAAACACGTTAAGCAGAGAGTTTTGCTTTTCGGCTAAAAAAGGACTGAGGCTGAATGACACGGCTGAAGCGAAATTGACTTTTATCGTCGGTTAGACCATAAGAATATCGGGGGTTCTCCCGCCCTGGCGACGTAGTGTTTGAGGTCACGCAGGCGCGTTCATGCCGTAAGGCTTTAGCCTTCAAGGGAGAGGAAACCAATAAAAATCAGGGGGAGCGTTGAGTTTTGCTCTTATCTCAAGCCAACGGTGATTCGACTGGGAAGTGAGGAGGGGAAAAAAGAGTGAAAAGTAGAGTCATTTCTGCTGGCAAGAGGCTTTCTTGCTTCATTCACTCATCACTCTTGTTCGCTGAGTCTTGAGT
Organism: Coleofasciculus sp. FACHB-1120; assembly: GCF_014698845.1. Taxonomy (NCBI): domain Bacteria; kingdom Bacillati; phylum Cyanobacteriota; class Cyanophyceae; order Coleofasciculales; family Coleofasciculaceae; genus Coleofasciculus; species Coleofasciculus sp. FACHB-1120. The sequence goes on from NZ_JACJTV010000021.1 coordinate 26,483, forward strand.
CCTGAGCCTTGAAGTTTTCAACTTGACCAGGCGGGATGAGATAACAAGGCGGCAATCACCCGGACACCCCGCAGCTGATTTGAGAGAGGCAGATGACCCCTAGGGGCGCTGAGATCCCAGGTGAACTCGTTGGGGTATCGAGTCCAGTTATTGCCGCTCTTCCAGCCAATTTTGGGCCAGAACTTTAAGAAGTCTTTGCCGACACTTAGCCAAATTTCCCGCTGCACGGAAAAACCGAATTTGCCTTCTGAGTGTAGGAACCACAGGCTATTGATGGTTTGTAAATCGGGAATCGGGAAGTTTTCTACCTCTGTAAAGTACAACCATTTTCTCTGTACAGCCTGAGTCCCTGCCAATTCACACAACTTTTGCAAGGTTAGGCGGTCAGCAGCAAGAAAGTCCTGTTGCAACAGCAGGTGTTGCAGGGAGCTATAGTCAATGCCACGTTCTGAATGTAAGGGGATAATGCCGGTGGGGAAATGAGTTTGGAGAAATTCAGTTGCAGCAGGAACGTTGGCGTTGTAGAGCGTCTGGTAGGCTTTGGCTGTAACTAAATTGGTAGGAGCTGACTGGCTGTTACGTAAAAATTCCATCAGTACCTCTAAACCGGCATTACCCGCTTTTAGAAGTTCTGGGAGGAGTTGTAGTTGCGTTTTTTCAGAACCCGACTCAAACTTGCAGCGTAGGTCGGTAAGGTCTTGGCTGGTGTATGGTAGGTCGGCAGTCGTTTGGTCTGTCATGAAGCAAGTCATTTCAGGTTGCTGTTAGTTATTCGTCATTAGTCATTCGTCTCTAGTCTTTAGTCTTTAGTCAATAACTCATGACCAATGACTGTTGACTTTTGACTTTTGACCAATGCGCTAATCATTTGAGTGCAGGATGCGGTTAATCATCGCTGTGGTCGAGGTGGGAATTTCCACTTTGACCAATTCAATCTGACCTCCGTATGCCTGAACGGCAGGTGTTTCAGGCAGGGTTTCCAAGCTGTAGTCGCCTCCTTTGACATAAATATCAGGCTTGAGTGCTTCAATTAAGCCGGTGGCGGTCAATGAGTGGAAAATCACTACTCCATCCACGGGTTTAAGGGCGGCGAGAACTTCAGCCCGCTGCTGCTCTGGCACGATAGGTCGGGGAGGCAATCCCTGCTGATGGGGCTTGATGGCACGAACGGACTGATCACTATTTAACCCCACGACGAGCGATCGCCCCAAGGATTTTGCTACCTGTAAATATCGAACATGACCTGTATGAAGTAAATCAAAGCAGCCATTGGTAAAGACGAGCGGTCGCCATCGACTGGGATCTGCCGCGATCGCTTGACTTAATTCTTTTAATGTATATACACCTAAAATCATGGCTAATGAGAGTTTTGAGTTATCAAAAAATTTTTTAATTCAAAATTCAGAGGTGAGCGATCGCTTCTGTACAACTTACAACTTATGACCCATTATCAATTACTGGCTTCATCCCTCACTGCTCTTCATGGGTGGGAGGTCGGTATCCGTGTTCAAAAGCAAAGCGAACCAGTTGAGAGCGATTCTCTAGTTCCAGCTTACTGAGGATGTTGCTGAGGTGAGTCTGAACGGTACGCGGACTGATAAACAAGCGATCGCTAATTTGTTTATTGGTAAATCCCTGAATTACCTCCCAAAAAACTCTTTGCTCTGCGGGTGTTAACGGAAGCGGCTCGCAGGTGGCAGAACCCAATGTTCCGAGGGTTGCTGTTGCTGCGGTGGAACTGGTTGCCATCTGCTGCATCAACCGTACCATTTCCGCATGGATGCGGCGCGATCGCTCTAGCTGAGCTTCAATTTTTGCAACTAATTCCCTAGGATCGAAGGGTTTGGTTAGATAATCATCTGCCCCAATCGTATGACCTTGAATTCGGTCTTCTAGCTCTCCTTTACCTGACAAAAAGATAAACGGTACCAATTGCCCGATCGGAGTTGTTCGCAGGCGTCGGCAGAATTCCAACCCGTCCATCTCCGGCATCATCACATCGCTCACCACCAGATCCGGTGGAGCTTTTTCAAAAGCGCTTAATGCCTCCATACCAGAACTTACATCCTGAACCAGATACCCCTGGTTTTGCAGGTAGCGTGTCAAGACAGTTCGCAGGGTTCTATCATCATCAACGAGCAAAATTTTTTTCATCGTTACTCTAGATCGCCTTTATGGGGCCATATCAGCCTAGGTCTGCAAACTGAATTCATCCCGCTTTGATGTGAGTTGAGGTTTTTGCGAAAAGGGCAGAAGCGGCTTGTGCAGCATATCTCTTTTTTATCTCAGCTTGACATTCTCTGGCAGGGTCAAGAATTTCTTAGCCAGGAGTCGTGAGATTGAAGGACTAAAAACCAGCGATCGCCCTCAGTCTACTTTATTATCAGCATAAAGTATCAGCATAAAGACTGATGACAGAATGCGCTTAAGGTTATCCAAAAATCAGCTATTCGACCCATTCTAGTAAAGCGGTTTGGCTTTCTCTTTGCTAGATGGATGACAAAATTTTGATTTGAAGTGCTACTTCCTTCATCCTAGTAGCAGTTCTAGAGACTACCGTTAGGTCTAATCCTTTTTAGCTCTCCTGCTTGCCCGGTTGAAATTTTTGCCGCTACCCCTTAGTAGAGCCTCCCAGCGCCCCTGCTTCAGCTTGGATGATTTGTGGTCATCATGGCAATCAAACCGCCTAAACTGCAAAAAAGCTTAATTGAAACTTTTGCAAATCAGCCGATTTGGTAGTCTTCCTGTCAAAATATTGTCTGGCTCAGACTAGATCCAACAAGAGTGCAATATGTACGAAAAAATCACTCCCCCTGACATGGGCGAACGTATCATCTTCAAAGATGGCGAACCCGTTGTTCCAGACAACCCGATTGTTCCTTTCATTCGCGGAGACGGCACGGGTATCGACCTCTGGCCCGCCGCCCAGAAGGTCTTTGATGCTGCTGTCCAAGCTGCTTATGGTGGCAAGCGACAAATCAGCTGGTTCAAAATTTATGCCGGGGATGAAGCCTGCGAGAAGTACGGCACCTACCAATATTTGCCCCAAGATACCCTAGACGCCATTAAAGAATACGGGATTGCTATCAAAGGGCCGCTAACAACCCCCATTGGGGGCGGTATCCGGTCGCTGAATGTGGCATTGCGTCAGATTTTTGACCTTTACTCCTGTGTCCGCCCCTGCAAGTATTACCCAGGCACCCCCTCTCCCCATAAAAGCCCAGAGAAACTCGATGTCATCATCTATCGAGAAAATACAGAAGACATCTACCTGGGAATTGAGTGGCGTCAAGGCAGCGAAATTGCTAACAAGTTGATTGACATCCTCAATAATGAGCTAATTCCAGCAACGCCAGAACATGGTAAAAAGCAAATCCCCCTAGACTCTGGAATCGGCATCAAGCCAATTAGTAAGACGGGTTCCCAGCGCCTAGTGCGCCGTGCAATTAAGAATGCCCTACGGCTACCCAAGCGTAAACAGATGGTGACGCTGGTGCATAAGGGCAACATCATGAAGTACACCGAAGGCGCTTTCCGCGATTGGGGTTACGAAGTAGCGATCGCTGAATTTCGCGCCGAGTGCGTTACAGAACGAGAATCGTGGATTCTGGACAACAAAGCCCGTAATCCAGAGATTACCTTGGAAGAAAACGCCCGTCAGATTGAGCCTGGGTACGACGCCCTTACGGCAGAGAAAAAAGCCCAAATTACCCGTGAAGTTGAAGATGTTCTCAATGCTATCGGGGAAACCCACGGCAACGGTCAGTGGAAAGACAAGGTGATGGTGAACGATCGAATTGCCGATAGCATTTTCCAACAGATTCAGACTCGACCGGATGAATATTCCATCCTGGCGACGATGAACCTGAATGGTGATTATTTGTCAGATGCAGCGGCAGCAATTGTCGGTGGGCTGGGGATGGGACCAGGAGCCAATATTGGCGATCGATGCGCCATCTTTGAAGCGACTCATGGCACCGCACCAAAGCACGCTGGACTCGATCGGGTAAACCCCGGTTCGGTCATTTTGTCAGGCGTGATGATGTTGGAATTTATGGGCTGGCAGGAGGCAGCTGACTTGATTAAGCATGGCATCGGTCAGGCGATCTCTAACGGCGAAGTTACCTATGATTTGGCTCGACTCATGGAACCGCCGGTGGAGCCTCTAAAATGCTCAGAATTTGCCTCCGCCATCATCAAATACTTCCAAACTAATGAGTAAATAGGGATTAGCAATTAGCGAATAACCAATCGCTAATTGCTAACAGCTATGGATTTGAGAAAGTATTAATCTGACCCCCACCAATGTAGCGCCCTGGAACACGACGAGGAGTCGTAAAGTTAGGCTGGCTCGATTGGTTGGATTGCGATCCCGAATTACCCATGTTGGAGCCAAAGCCAGAGTTGCTGTTAAACCCGCTTGTCTGAGTGGTCGCTCCCGATGGGTACTGGCCATAGTTACTGGTAGTTATTGGTGCTACTGGTGGTGCTATCTGTGGTGTTACGGGGACCGCAGGTGCGGCAACGGGAGGCAGTGCCTGGGGCTGGCTTAAATAGGTGTAAGAATTCGGAGTAGAAGAACCCTGAGTAGTGCTGCTAGTTGTGACTGAGGGAGAGTTATAGCCTGTAGTATTTGCTAGGGCGCTTGCTGGTGGTGGTGCCATTTGCCCACCGGATGTGGAATTGGGAAGCGCCTGTTGAGAAGGATTTCCCGATGGCGATGCATTTGCTGCTTGGGTTGCCGAATTTTGATTCAACGCTTGTTGCAGGAGGTTGACTGGCAACGTGTTTTGGTTCGGGTTAGTGAGGTTGGGGACACCAAAGCCCAGATTCGGAGTGGAGGTTGTTGTAGGAATTGCCACCTGTTGATTGGGGGGTGTCAATCCCAAAAATTCTCCAGTATTGGGCTGGGGGCTAGCATTTGCTCCCCTATTGAAGAAATCTTGTGCTGATGTCAGAAAAGGATTGTTCAAGCTTTGCGGAGCTTTGGGGATTCCGGCGATCGCTTGAGGCTGATCCGTCGATTCTGGATTAGAGGCAGTAGACGGGTTGCGAGTTAGTTGCTCAAATAAACCCTGTGGCTCGTTTGGATCTGGAGTTTTTCCTTTTCCCGCCTTAGCAGCGCCACGATTAAATTCTTGCATTAGGGCGGGCAAGTTATCTATATCAGCACCAATCGCACTGCTTTCTTGAGAAAGGTTTGGGTCATCCGAGGGATTAGCTGCGGAATCGACTTGCTCATTCTCCGTTTCTTCATCGACAGCGCTGTTCAGCCACTCTGGATTTACCCAGTACTCCCATACCCCTAGTACTAGCATCACCATTGCGATCGCCGATCCCCAAAACGCAGGGCGCGTGAATGTCCGTAACCGTGCTTTGAAATAGCGGATGGAGGCAGGGACTTTTTTGGAAGATGACATAGCTATAGTGCAGATCGACTTGCACAAGGGGTTGTAAGTCGATTTTATACGCTATTGCCTTGAACTGGAACTGTCTTAATATACAATTTGTTAAAAAATTCCCTTCATTCGTGTAAATTTTCACCTAAGCTTTTAGTTTACTAAACTTTAAAATTAGGAAAGGAGAACAGATATGCCTCTACCAAGAACCGGCGGATTTATAGATATGCTTACGCCATGTGCAACTTTTTCTCTCCCCAATTAATTAGGAAGAGAAAAACAGTAACTTGCACCGTGCGTTCTGCTTCACTATTGATCAATATCTTGATAAAGAGCTGCTCCTAAATGATTGACGATTGATCACCCTGAACGTTTAACGGGCAGCTCGAAGCAGGAACCACGCCCCCGCTCCCAATCCAAACAGATTTGGCAACCAAGCAGCAATCACCGGAGAGAGGAAGTTACTCAATCCCAGAGCATCACCGACGGACATTAACAAATAGTAAGCAAAAATTACTATCACGCTAATCCCAAAACCTGTCGCTTTACTGGTGCGAGTCGGTCTATTGGCTAGAGCGGCACCCACGATACCAAACACCACACAAGCAAACGGTAAAGCTATTTTTTGGTGAATGCGGATTAGAAGCTTGCGAATTTTTTGCTGATTGCCACTGAGACGTTCTAATTTTAGACGTTCTCTGGCTTGTGCAAGATTCATCTCGCCGTAGTCGCGCCCAGAATTTGCCAAATCTAGGGCGGTACGAGGCAGCTGCAATTGTTGGTGTTCAAACTTTAAAATATTGCGGTAGGAAGCATCGGGAGAGATTAAATAAATCGTGCCTTTGAAAAAATCCCAGGTATTTTGTCCTGGGTTCCAAGCAGCAGATTGTGACGTGACAATTTGATTAAGCCCCTCCTGAGACCAATCTAAAATTGTCAATCCCTCCATCTTTTGCCCGTCAAATTTTTCTGCATAGAACAGGCGTTTTAGCACTTGCTCTCTTTGACCATTGGGTAGCTTGACTTTCGTATATTCTGGATAAAAAATATTGCGTTCTTGGAAAGATGGCTTTTCTTTATTTAGAGCTTTATCTAAACTAACTTTGGCTTGATAGTTCGCAGCGGGTACTACATACTCATTAAACGTAAATGCGATGCCGGTCACAACAAAACTCAGGACGATCGCTGGTAGCACCAGGCGATAAATACTCACTCCGCAGCTACGCAGGGCAACCAACTCGCTGTCAGCGGAGAGACGACTATAGGTTAATAAGGCAGCCAGTAGCACTGAGGCGGGAAAGGCATACGCCATAAACTGTGGCAGACTTAACAGCAGGACTTTCAAAACGAGCGATGCGGGTAGACCTACATCCACAGTCCTTCGCATCAGGTCAAATAAACTGCCAATCGTTACCCCGATGGAAGAAAAGAATCCCATGCCAAATAGGAAAGGCGCGACTAGCTCGGTGCCAATATAGCGATCCATTACCGAGACTGTCGAAATCAGAGGGTAGAGCGGATTGAAAGATTTGGTCATTGGTCAAGGAGCGATGGGTAATGGCTAATGGGTAATTTGTAATGGGTAATTGGGGAAGAGTTTTAAGTTTTAGAAATGCAGAGATCGCGTCTGAATTTTGAATTTAAGATTTTCTTGTGATTCAAAATTCCATGTTTCTCACTCATTACTCTGGGATTACCAATTCCCAATTCCCAATTACCTAAGACTATCTCTGGAAGTCATCTCCTAAGTAGTACTGTCGCACTAAGGGGTTATTGTAGAGTTCTTCAGCGTTGCCAGATGCGAGGATTTGTCCGTCGCGCATGATGTAGGCTCGATCGGTGATGGCGAGGGTTTCGCGGACGTTGTGATCGGTGATCAAGATACCCATGTAGCGATCGCGCAGTCCGGCAATAATTTTTTGAATCTCCGATACGGCAATCGGATCGACACCGGCAAACGGCTCATCCAATAGCAAAAATTTTGGTCCTTCTCGCCCAGATGCTAAGGATCTCGCCAACTCGGTGCGCCGACGTTCTCCCCCAGACACGCGAATCCCTAGTGTATTTGCTACTTTTTCTAGCCGAAACTCTTGCAGCAAGCCATCTAGACGGTTTTGCCACTCGCGACGAGGCACGCCTGTTTGTTCCAGCACTAGGAGAAGATTGTCTTGGACGGTGAGGTTGCGAAAAATACTGGCTTCCTGAGCAAGATAGCCAATGCCTAAATGCGCTCGTTTGTGGATGGGTAAGGTGGTGATGTCCTGGTCATTCAGCCAAACCGTGCCCTGATCGGGTTTTTCCAAGCCAGTTGCAATGTAAAAGGTCGTCGTTTTACCGGCACCGTTGGGACCGAGTAGCCCCACGACTTCTCCTTGCGCTACTGAAAGGTTGACGCGATTGACGATCGCACGTTTGCCGTAAGACTTGTGAATATTCTCCAGTACGATTTTCATCATCGAAATAGCTAATTGTTCGTTGCTAATGGCTAACTGCTAATTATTAAAAGCCATTAGCGATTAGCCATTCGCGATTCGCGATTAGCCATGTGACAAATGGCTAGCGACTATTCGGCGTTTTGAAGGCTGGCTTAGGATTGACGGCGGGAGCCGGTGGCGCTACGGATGTAGTTGGAGAATTTGGATCGGCGACCAGATAAACTGATTCTACCTGCCGATTGGACTGAGGCAGGGCAACAAAGCGTCCTTCATCGATCAGATAGGTGATTGTCTCGCCTCGGAGACTATTGCCTTGTTGCAGGACGTAGACGTTACCACTCAGAACGATCCGACGCTCTTTGCTGAAATACTGCGCTTGGGCAGCAGTTGCCTGAATCTGCCGCGAGGGGTAATACATTTGCACGTTGCCACGAGCCGTTACCACGCCTGTTTTCGAGTTAGCTTCTTGCACATCAGAACGGACGGTGAGGGCGCGTCCATCATCGGCGGTTTGGGCTTGGGCGGTTTGGATTTGGGTGGGGATAGCGATCGCTCCTGCTAAAACAGCTGGAAGCATCAGCACTAATCCCAGACGACGCATTAGACTTTGATTAAATTGAAATGAGGACATCATGGGTCTTGCGGAGACATCAAAGACGGTGATCGGCTCTTGTGCCTAGTTTACTCTTTCTAAAGGATCGATCCAGAACAAATCCAGCGAGAACTAGGCACAACAATCCCGACGTTTCTGAGTCTTGAGAAGTTTCTAACCCTCTATTCGCAGTATTTTTGGCAACTGTGAGGCATTCTCGTCTTGTTGCATCTGCTCTACAAAATCAACCACGTTTTCTGCTCCAGCTTGTTGCAGTGCCGTCAACAGTTCGGCACTCTGTTCCCGCAGTTCGGTGACATCAATTCCACTGTAAGCCGGTTCGTATGCCTCTAAGCGGCGCATTCCCTCTCCCAGTAAAATAACTGCACCGCGCCAGTTAAGGTTGCCTAGGTGATAACATCCAACGGCAATTTGCAGCACTCCCTGATAAAATCTTTTTTCCGGCTCGCTGGCTTCCATCCACAGAGCCTCTAAGGTGTCGTGGCAGGCGTAAAATTCGCGCTGATTAAACTCTTCGATCCCTTGCCAAAATTCAGATGGGATTTCTTCAGTCATTAGTCGAGAACTCTATCAATCATTTCATCACTCTGTCGTTTTCGGTTCCCACCGTCAAGCATTTTTCCTGGTGGTTAGGTTTGTCTCCAGGCGTCATAATCTCTAACCGCTCCAGAAACCGCTCCAGACCAAGATGCTTATGAACAGCCGCTTCGCGAGTGGTTGGTGGAAAACATCCAGAATCAGCGATCGCTTTAAGTTTTTAACAAGTAGTAAAAACTGCTGAAAAACGAGTTTATTAAAGTTTAAATAAAGCTAAAGTAAGCGGAAATTTAAGAGAATCTTTTTTGCAAGTGGGAGACTTTATCTCAAAAACATCCAGGAACGGGTGACTAGCACAGACATTACCTAGACATTGCATAGACATTATAGGTTTGAGGCTCCAGCTAATCGGTAATCCATGATTGGTAATCGGGCTAAAGAACATTCCTACCTAATTAGCAACTTTTGAATTAGCGACTAGCTGAACAAATCTCGTTACATACTATCGCGTACAGCTTTAATTTCTTCCAGGGAGATTTCCTGCATCTCACCCCGAAACTCGTTATCTTCTGTCAGAAATAACATGCAGTGGCACTCTTTTCGCTCTCGCATCGGTACGCAAGGACAATTCCAGAAAGTTGCATGTACCTCTGCTTCTTTATCTTCGTAGTGGCGACAGGGGCACAAAGGGGCACCTAGATCATCTTTATGCTTGGCGAGTCCTTCAATCACTACGGCTGTTACTGAAGGATCGACGCAGAAGTAGGTGCCAGTACGCTTGGCGTAAGTTTCGGAGAAATGGCGCATCGCCTCTAGACTTTTTTCGCTAGATTTTGTTTCAGTTTCTGATGGGTTCATAAAATGAGATGACGCGAGATCGACAGGTGTTTATGCATTGTATCTTAAGCCTTTTCCCCAAGGAGGTTGGCTGGGATCGATGCAATCGGGCAAGCTTACTTCAGAGGGGATTGTAGCTGAAGGTGTAGCGGCTGCTCGGTATTGATGACAATGCCAGAGGAATTGCGATTGACGGGCATTGCAGGCTCAGTTGAAGGCTCCGGCATCCAGATCATCCAGCGGCTACCGGGGGGTAAAGCGCTTAGGGTAAGATGATTCGGAGTCAGCCAGATTAAGGGAAGCGTGGGTGGATCTCCAGCACGGGCATCTTCTCCAGCGTAGGTTGCGGCTAAAGTTTCTAAAACCACGCGATGACCTTGCACCAAACCTGTGGACGCTGTCCAAAGTTTTACACTTAACTGACGCCCACTGGCATAGAAGTACAGGGATGCCGCAGCAATGACTGCTTGTTCAAAATGCTCTGGGTTCCAACTGGTGGAGCTATCGAGGCAGATAATGACTTCTTGTCCACCCGTAAAGACTTCTAGTTCGCGCACCTGGAATTCACCGTAACGGGCGCTGGTTCGCCAGTGGATTAACCGAGTGGGATCTCCAACTCGATAGGGGCGAAGCGATCGCGTGACTCCTTCTGTGGCAGCTTGGGAACGGCGATCTAAACTCAGAAATAGGGGACTTTTCTCTTGCCCAATTTCATCCACCATTGGGCAGTTGGTCAGGGGTAAAACGGTGGGATAAACAAATGCCGTAGCCGCAACTTCACGCTGGCGACGACACCAGAATAATCCTACAGGGGCAGCAGTTCTCAGTTGTACTGTGTTCCACCGATAAACCCCGCGTTTTTGTGTGGGTAGGTAGTAAATCCAGTGGTGAACGCTATGAGGAGAAATCGTTTCAATTGCCGTCTGTACAGGCTGTCCCAGTACGAAGGGGAGAACGTCCCGGACTAAGAGTAAGGTTTTGGGATGGTTAACCGGATTTTCAATTTCTAATTCAATGGTTAGATCGTCGCCGACGCTGACGGGCTGGATAGGGCGTCGGGTGACTTGAAGATGACGAAGCGATCGCACGGAGAGAAAGGCGGCGATTCCCAGTAGTGCCAAGCTGAGACCACTAATCACATACAGCCACCCCGCCATTGTGTTCGTGGCGGCTCCAAAAAAACAGATGGAGATGATTCCTAGTATCCACCCGGCGTAGGCTGGTGTCACCCAGCGAGTTTCCAGCCAGTCTGCTATTCGATAACCGATATTCATAAACAGCGCTGCCCAGTCTAGACTCTAGCTATCCCAGCACCTTAACAAAATTGTGATTACAAATAAATAAGAGATTTTACACCTGTCTGGGAATTTTTTAGAATTAAGGACATTCACGGTTGACTTAAAGAAAATTTTTAAAGGCAAGATCAATTAAACTGTGGTTTTACCGATGCTGCCAGACCCAGTGAGTACCCAGGGGAAACAAAAAAATGACCAAAGCCAATGATGCTGAAGCGACTCGCGCACACGCTCCTTCACGCATGCCACCACCACTACCGCCACCACCGATTCCTCCGCAGATGCAGCCTGGGAGACCCCCAGAGGTTAGCAGCGCAACTTCCATTAAACAGATGGTAAAAGATGCCTATGCTCAAAAGGCCTCTGACATCCATATTCGAGTCGGGCAAGTTCCTAGATATCGGATTCGAGGCCAGATGGTAGAGGCTGAGGGTCAGCTCAAAGTGACACCAGAAATGTTTGAGCAAAACCTTGCCGAGATCCTGACTCCTGCTCAGCGAAAACAGTTTGCAGAAACCAAGGAACTGGATACGGCAATTTTCTATCCAGGTTTCGTGCGTTGTCGGGTGAATTGTTTTGAATCCCTGATGGGCGGAGCGATGGTTCTACGGTTGATCAGCCTGGAGATCCCTTCTATTGATAGTTTAGGCTTACCGCAAATCCTCAAGGATATTGTGAGCAAACCGCAAGGATTGATTCTGGTGACAGGTCCCACGGGATCTGGTAAATCGACTTCCTTAGCGGCGATGATTCGTCATCTGAATGAGACGACGAATAAGCATATTGTCACAATTGAAGACCCGATTGAATTTGTCCACCCTTCCCAAAAGTGCTTGGTTAGTCAACGGGAAGTGGGTTTACATACCAATGAGTTTCACGGGGCACTGCGGTCAGTTCTGCGGGAAGATCCAGACGTGATTCTGATTGGGGAAATGCGCGATCGCATTACCGTTAATACCGCTCTGCAAGCTGCCCAAACAGGTCACTTAGTCTTAGGTACTCTGCACACTCGCAATGCTATCAACGCGGTTAACCGTTTGTTGAACTTGTACAACGCCGATGAACAGCCAGCGATGCGAATTCAGATTACCGATTCTTTGGTGGCTGTGATTGCACAACTGCTGCTGCCAACCACGGATAGTCGTCGCACAGCAGTCCACGACATCTTGATCAATACCCCGGCGATGCAGGATTACTTGCTCAAGGGTGAAGATGAGGAAGCTTATCGGTTGATGCAAGATGACTCGTTTGACGGAATGCAGGTGATGAATCAGGCGCTTTACGACCAAATGCTAGAGGGTCGGATTACCCTAGAAGCGGCATTAAGTGCTTCCCCAGATCCCAACGATCTAGATCGCCGTATCCGCACTGGCGGAATTGACGCTTCTAACGCAGCTCGTACTTGGATGTAAGCTGAGTTTTACACAAAAGCTAGGGCGATCGCTCTAAGAAAAAAGCCCGCCGTTGCGGGCTTTTTTCTTGTAGCCCCAGGCTGAAGCTTGGGGCTACTGTTGTCGAATAATTTACCGCTTCGCCAACTTCTTTGTCATCTTCCGCAGACGAATTGATTTAGGAGTGACTTCCACCAATTCATCTGAACCAATGTATTCCAAAGCACGCTCCAAACTCATATCGATTGGCGCTTGCAACTGCACTAATTCATCACCGCCAGAAGCACGGTGGTTCGTCAGCTGCTTCGCCTTGCAGACATTAAGTTCCAAATCTTGAGAACGGTTGTGTTCCCCGACAATCATGCCTTTGTAAACTTTGGTGCCCGGAGTGATAAAGAATGCACCCCGATCCTCGGCATTCTTCATCGCGTAGAAGGTAGCAACCCCTTCCTCAAACGAAATTAAAACACCGTTGCGGCGAGTTTCCATATCGCTGCTGATGGGGCGATAGTCTAGGAAGCTGTGGTTCATAATCCCTTCGCCACGGGTGAGGCGCATGAATTCACCCCGGAAGCCGATTAAACCACGGGCGGGAATTACAAATTCTAGCTGAGTGCGACCAGTGGCACTCATCTGCATATCTTGCATTTCGCCCTTGCGCTGCCCCAAACGCTCGATACAGCCACCGCTGGCTTCTTGCGGGACATCCAGCACCAAGCATTCGTAAGGTTCGCACGGTTGACCGCTGACTTCGCGGAAAATCACTTGCGGCTGGGAAACTTGAAATTCATAGCCTTCCCGGCGCATGGTTTCAATCAAGATGCCGAGGTGAAGTTCGCCTCGACCGGAAACCAGTAATTTATCGGGAGAGTCGGTATCTTCGACACGCAGGGCGACGTTCGTTTCAAGTTCGCGCAACAGGCGATCGCGTACTTGCCGTGATGTCACCATCGTCCCTTCCTGTCCAGCAAAGGGCGAATCGTTCACCGAGAAGGTCATTTGCAAGGTAGGTTCATCCACCTTAATCAGCGGCAAAGCTTGCGGTTCGTTCGGACAAGTAATTGTTTCGCCAATATTCGCATCGGCAAAACCAGCCACCGCCACAATATTTCCCGCAGAGGCTTCTGCCAAATCAATCCGCTTTAAGCCTTCAAAACCCATCAACTTGGAGATTTTGCCTTTCACAATGGCGCTGGTTTCCGTCACCAAAGCCACTTGTTGCCCCATCCGGATTGTGCCGTTATGGATTTTGCCAATCACAATCCGACCCAGATATTCAGAATAATCCAGGGTTGTCACTTGCAGTTGTAAAGGCTTATTCGGATCGCCTACAGGTGGCGCGACATGGTGCAGAATTGCCTCAAACATGGGCTGCATATCCATGTTGTCGGATTCCAGGTCATTTTTGGCATAACCGTTGATACCAGAGGCAAACAGATAAGGGAAATCGCACTGATCGTCATCTGCGCCTAGTTCCAAAAACAGATCCAAGACTTTATCAATTGCGCCGTGGGGATCAGCTTGAGGACGGTCGATTTTATTCACAACAACGATTGGGCGCAATCCCTTCTCCAGGGCTTTTTTCAGCACAAATCGCGTTTGGGGCATGGGGCCTTCATTGGCATCTACAATCAAGATACAGCCATCCACCATGCCTAACACCCGCTCGACTTCACCACCAAAATCGGCGTGTCCGGGGGTATCAATAATATTGATCAGGGTTTCTTTATATCTGACGGCGGTATTTTTCGCCAAAATTGTGATGCCTCGTTCCCGCTCTAGGGCATTGGAATCCATGACGCAATCAGGAACGTCTTCGCCTTCGCGGAAGATGCCAGATTGCCGGAGGAGGGCATCAACGAGGGTTGTTTTGCCGTGATCGACGTGGGCAATGATTGCGACGTTACGAATAGGGAGCGTCATAGAAGCGTGCCAGAGAGGGTGTTGAGATTGAAATAGATGTCTCTTGGCTTCATTAACAGAATTTGGGATTTAACATGAATGCTGTAAAGAAGCCTTAACAATTCTAGCCTAATCGCCCGAAACATGGCGCTAGTTTCATGCATCCAACCCTACCCTTCGGACGATGGGAGGGGCAAAGCCTTACATTCTTTTCAGCTTTCTTTTTAGCCTTTCGTAAGGCACAGACATAACAGACGCTAAGCGGCGCAATGATTGCGGTAGCCGTGTGAAACGAATCACTGTCCAGAAACGCGATCGCCCTTAGCCTAACTAAAGATAAGAATTGGCGAGGCAAAGATTATCACCAACAACAACATGAGGGAGACTTCATGCCAAATTTTTTAAGAACCCTTTTAACTTCAGGAGGGTTTATTCCCCACGGACACTGCTATCTTTGGAAGCCAGATTTAGTTTGGCTTCATGTTGCTTCAGATGCTTTGATTGCGCTGGCATATTATTCAATTCCATTCATGCTGGTCTATTTCGTCTACAAAAGACGAGATGTGCCTTTTAACTGGATTTTTCTGATGTTTGGCAGCTTTATCATCGCCTGTGGCACCACTCATCTAATGGAAATCTGGACGCTGTGGCATCCTACTTACTGGCTAGCCGGATGGATCAAAGCTTTTACTGCAATTGTCTCCCTCGGTACGGCGGTGCTGCTGTCAGAATTGATCCCTAAAGCGCTGGTTCTCCCTAGTCCAGAAGAATTAGAAGCGGTAAACCTGGCGCTGAGAAACGAAATACTAGAGCGTCAGCAAGTGGAGGAAGCGCTACGCGAAAGTGAAAGACGGTTCCGCGCCATTTTTAACCAAACATTTCAATTCATTGGATTACTGAAACCGGATGGCACTGTCTTAGAGATTAATCAGACAGCGCTAGAGTTCGTTGGAATTCAGGCGGCGGATATAGTTGGTCGTCCATTTTGGGATGAAGTTTGGAACCTACCGACCGAATTCCTGAATCAGTGGAAAGCAGCGATTACCGAAGCAGCAAACGGTAACTTTGTTCGTTTTGAAGGGAATCTGCCCACTCCTCAAGGCACAATGTTTGTTGATGCCTCGCTCAAACCTGTGAAAGACGAGACAGGACAAGTCGTGCTATTGATTCCCGAAGGTCGGGAAATTACCGAGCGCAAAACTGCTGAAGAAGCATTGCAGCGAGCTTATGATGAACTAGAAATTCGGGTTCGGGAAAGAACGGCAGAATTAACTACTATCAACGCATCGTTAGAAGCTGAAATTGCTGAGCGAAAACAAGCGCAAGCAGCGCTACACCAGCGAGAACAAGAACTCAAAGCGCTAGTTGAAAATACTCCAGATATCATTGCCCGATTTGATCGAGATTTACGTCATACCTATGTCAATTCAGCAATAGAAGTGGCAACAGGAGCACCGCCTGAGGTATTTATCGGCAAAACGAATCGAGAATTAGGGATGTCTGAGGATCTCGTTTGCCATTGGGAAAGCGTTATTCGCCAAGTTATTGAAACGGGTCAACAGAGTGTTGTTGAATTTCAGTTTTCGACACCGAATGGGCTGAAATATTATCAATCTCGCCTCGTAGCGGAACTTACGAAAGACGGTTTAATCAATTCTGTTCTCAGTATCTCGCGAGACATCACTGGACTGAAGCAGGTGGAGGAAGCGTTGCGAAATAGCGAACAACGATTCCGTGCCACTTTCAATCAAGCTGCTGTCGGTATTGCACAGGTAGAGATGAATGGACGATGGCGACTGGTGAACCAAAAGCTTTGCGACATTACTGGTTACACCCGCGAGGAACTTTTAGAGCGAACTTTTCAAGAGATTACTCACCCTGATGACCTCAATACTGACCTTGAATACGTCGGTCGAATGTTGGCTGGCGAGATTTCAACCTACTCAATGGAAAAGCGCTACATCTGCAAAGACACCTCCCAAATCTGGATTAATCTGACCGGATCGGTTGTTCGTGATGATGCAGGTGAACCTAGGTACTTTATTGCCATTGTGGAAGACATTAGCGATCGCAAACGATTCCGGCAGGAAATTCTACAACTCAATCAAGACTTGGAACGCCGGGTGGTCGAACGGACTGCACAACTCGAAGTCGCCAATCGGGAACTAGAAGCTTTTTCTTATTCTGTGTCCCACGATTTACGTGCGCCGCTGCGGAGTGTTGATGGCTTTAGTCAGGCGCTTTTGGAGCGCTATGCTGACACGCTGGATGAGAAAGGCAAACACTATCTGAATCGGATTCGTGCAGGCAGCCAGCGCATGGGAGAACTCATTGATGACCTGCTAGAGCTTTCGCGGGTGACACGTACCGAGATGCGGAGGACGGAAGTTGACTTAAGCGCGATCGCTTCTCAGATTGCCATTGAGCTAAGACAGACGCAACCGGAACGGCAGGTTGAATTTGCGATCGCTCCCGGCATCGTTGCACAGGGCGATGCGCGGCTTTTACGAATTATTCTAGAAAACCTCCTTCATAACGCCTGGAAATTTACGTCAAATCGCTTATATGCTTGTATTGAATTTGGCATCATACTACAGACAGACTCTCAAACTGCCTATTTTGTGAGTGACAATGGTGCTGGCTTTGACATGGCTTACGCCAACAAATTATTTGGAGCCTTTCAGCGCCTACACTCAATGACTGAGTTCCCTGGAACTGGCATCGGGCTGGCAACTGTTCAGCGGATCGTTCACCGCCACGGTGGTCGAGTATGGGCTGAAGGCGCAGTAGAACAAGGCGCAACTTTCTATTTCACGCTCTAGGGTGGGCAGAATTTAAACTTACTTCTAAACGGAAAATAAATTGAATAACCGACACATCCTATTGGTAGAAGATAATCCTGATGATGAAGAGCTTACTTTACTGGCTTTAGATGAAAGCGGTATTTCCTACAATATTGTGGTAGCCCGCGATGGAGTAGAGGCACTGGATTATCTGTTTGGTACGGGTAAGTACGCTGACAGGGACATCTACAACCTACCAGCAGTCGTTCTACTGGATATAAAGATGCCCAAAATCGATGGTTTAGAAGTGTTGCAACGACTGCGTGCCAACGAACTGACAAAACTCTTGCCAGTCGTCATTCTCACGACATCAACAGAGAAGCAAGACCTCCTCAAGGGTTACAGCTTTGGTTGTAACAGTTACATCCGCAAACCTGTAGATTATGTACAATTTATGACAGCAGTAAGGCAGTTGGGAATGTATTGGCTGCTTTTAAATGAAGCCCCACCGCTGCTAGGAATAGGATGAATCAACCGCTGCGAGTTCTCATCGTTGAAGATTTAGAAGATGATGCTGAATTACTGCTCAACGCCCTAGAGTGCGGTGGTTATGAGCCAGTTTACGAGCGGGTAGATACAGCCGTTGCCATGAATGCAGCGCTGGATAAACAACATTGGGATATTGTCATAGCAGACTACTCAATGCCCAATTTTAGCGCTCCCGCTGCTTTAACTTTGTTGAAGGATAAAGGGCTAGATTTGCCCTTCATTATTGTTTCCGGCAACATTGGCGAGGATGTTGCAGTCGCGATGATGAAAGCTGGAGCGTCTGACTACCTGATGAAAGGCAAGCTGGCGCGATTAATTCCCGCAGTTGAACGCGAGTTGCGCGAAGCAGTTGAGCGGCGCAAACGACGCGAGGCAGAACAAGCTTTACGTGAGAATGAGGAAAACTTTCGCTTACTCATCGAAAATGCATTAGACATCATCGCCGTTCTAGATACTGACGGCACTGTCTATTACAATAGCCCATCCGTTGAGAAGGTTTTAGGTTACAAGTCGGAAGAGTTAATTAGCAAAAATTTCTATAATTTTATTCATCCTGAAGATGTAGCAGAGGTTATTAATACTCTCAATCAAGCAGTTAAGAAACCAGATATTACCCTATCTATAGAATTTAAATTTCTACATCAAAATGGCTCTTGGCAAATATTAGAAGCAATTTGCAAAAATTTTATTCCCCAGTCAGGAATCGCTAGGGTAGTTGTCAACTGCCGAGACATTACGGAACGGAAGCGGGTAGAAGAAGTTCGCATTGCTTTGGAAAAAGAAAAAGAACTAAACGAAGGGAAATTTTACTTCGTTTCAATGATGGCTCATGAGTTTCGCAATCCCCTCAACACAATTCTCATGTCTGCCGAACTCCTTGAACATTACAACTATAAGGCGACTGAAGAGCAAAAAAATTCATACTTCGATCGCATTCGCTTGGCTGCCAAACACATGACACAGTTATTAGAGGATGTTTTGACAATTAGTCGAGCAGAAATTGGGGAATTAGAGATTAATGCAGAGCCTTTTGAGTTAAGACAATTTTGCCACGATTTGATGGAGGAAATTCAGTTTACGACTGGAAAGGAACACACGCTCATCTTTGTCAGTAAATGTAAATGTAGCCAGGTATGCATGGATCAAAAACTTCTATGGCATATTCTGACAAATTTGGTCTCGAATGCAATTAAGTATTCACCGCAAGGGGGTACTGTCCAGCTTGAACTTTCTTGTCAAAATGGGCAGGCAACGATTCAAATTAAAGATGAAGGAATTGGCATTCCTCCAACCGACCAAGAACGACTGTTTGAAGTGTTTCATCGAGCCAAAAATGTTGGCAAGATTCCCGGTACAGGGCTGGGATTATCAATTGTCAAAAAATTCGTGGATTTGCACGGCGGTCAGATTTCCGTCAGTAGTGAAGTTGGGGTAGGCACTACTTTTACTGTGCTGCTGCCATTGAACAGTCAGATGTCAACCGAGGAGTTAGACAATTCGACTGCGTATTTTGCCAATTAAACTGTCATTTATCGCAGTTCTCAACTACCGAGCTTCACAGTAGAGTCTCACCCTCGTGAAGATTGCTGGTTGCTTGGGCTAAAGCGCGATCGCTTGTATTTGTCCCTTTGGTATAGTACACTTGTACCAAGTTAAATTTAATACATCTTCAGACCGCGCCAAAATCGATACAAGCGCAAGGGAGTCAGAAATAATGGCTTGGAATCCTGGGCAGAAGTTGCAAAACGGCAAGTACACCATTGAAAAAGTGCTAGGGCAGGGTGGTTTTGGAATCGCCTATTTGGTTAAAAACAAAAAAGGCAATTTGCTTGTCATCAAAACCCTCAACCAGTTTCTGCAACGCCAACACGACTTCGGAAAATTTCAGCAGGATTTCCTGAATGAAGCGGTGCGGTTAGCCAAATTCAATCATCCTCATATCGTGAAAATTGATGAGGTCATTCAAGAGGATGGGCTGTGGTGCATTGTGATGGAATATATTGCTGGAGAAAGTCTAGCCCATCGAGTTTGGCAGAAAGGGGCAATGCCCGAAACGGAGGCATTCCGCTATATTCAGCAGATAGGTGACGCCCTGACGCTGGTTCACAACAATGGTTTACTGCATCGGGATGTTAAGCCACTCAACATCATGCTGCGCTCTTGTAAAAATGCTGATGTTGTCACTTCTGAGATGGAGGGCGTCTTTGAAGCGGTGTTAGTTGACTTTGGCATTGCCCGCGAGTTTACCCCAGATATCACCCAAACGCAGACAGAATTTTGCTCTAGCGGCTTTGCACCGATTGAGCAGTATGACTGGCGCTCAAAACGTGGCGCTTACACGGATGTTTATTCTTTAGCCGCGACGCTTTATACCTTATTAACTGCCCAAGTACCTACGCCTTCACCGATGAGAGCGTATGGGATGGAACTCACACCACCCAAACAGATTAATTCGCTCCTCGGCGATCGCGCAAATTACGCGATTGTTAAAGGGATGGCTTTAAAACCCGAAGATCGCCCTCAGTCAGTGCAGGAATGGCTGGCATTGTTGGGAATCCCAGCCAGAAATGCTAATGCTAGTCCTCTTGTCCAATTGCAGGAGCGATTGCGTGAAGCCCAAGAAAATAAGTTAAAAGATAGCGATGAGTGGCGAGAGCGATTCCGGAAGGCGCAAGCAGACAGGTTAAAAGATCATCATAATTGGCGCGATCGCTTGCGGAAAGCTTGTCAAAAGTGATGAGCCACGGATAGCTCTGATAGCGGAATCTTGAAATTGTCAGGAGCGGGATGCGATCGCATACTGATCCTCATTGCAACCAGATAGACTCTTCCGTCGTTTTTGGACGCTGACGCCTGGAAAAACGATAATTTAGATCAGCGCATCCTCTAGACCATTGGGAACCTAGAGCGATCATTTTGGCGTCAGATCCAGGTAAGACTGAGAAGGTAAGGCTGCCAATTTTTGTTCTTTGACCCTATTGTGGGATGAAAGAGCGGCTTTTTATGAGTAAATACCTAATGCAAAAAAAAATCTAAGGACATGGTGAAACGGTCTCACCGAATGATATTGATGAGTGGCTTGATTTTTGCTGGTTTAGTGTTTGCCAAACCAGCACAGGCATTAGTTTTTCCTCAGGGCTTGCCGAAACCACTGGTAGTACCAGCCAACCTTTTTCTCAGCGCTCAGCCTTATTTACCTTCACGAAGTTTAGAACAAATACCACCCGAATTGCTTCCGGAGCCGACTCTAGAGGATTTTACTGCCGATCTTTGTCAGGATCTTCCTCTCGGTGTTGGTATTCCCGGCTTTCAACCAGGGGTACATAAGAACGTTGTCCAAGGAATCCTCGGTAGTCCCACCGTAACGACGAGAGGCTACTGGCCGAATACTCGTGCAATATCCTATCAATTAATACCCGATCAGGTGAGCCTAGGTTTTTTATTTGATAAAACGTCTGGACGCATCCGTCAAACCGAAGCATCTTTTGCCCAATGGGTGAATACCGAGATAATGCTGGTGACACTGGATAGTATGTTGGGTTGCAAGCTCAACGACACCATCAAGCAGGGTTTGCAACAGGTGCAGCAGCGTCAGGCTCCCAAATTCTTTTTTTCGCTAGAGTCTCTTCGGGGAGTGATTGAGCGAGATAGACGCGATCGCGTTTATATTGGCATTTGGGAGGCAGGCTTACACTAAAGATGAGTCGTTGAGAATTCGTAATGGGTCATGCGTCATTCGTTCAGTAGCTAAAAACCAAGAACTAAAAACGATTGCTCGTTACCCATTACCCATTACCCAAAATTTACATGATTCTTTCACAACGCTTTATCGATGCCCTCACCTTTGCCACCACCTTGCACGCGAACCAAATTCGCAAGGGTTCGGGTGTTCCCTATATTTCCCATTTACTCGGCGTCACCAGTATTGCTTTAGAGCATGGGGCGAATGAAGATGAAGCGATCGCTGCCCTACTCCATGATGCCATCGAAGACCAAGGCGGTGCCGCGACACGAGAAGAAATTCGCCGTCGGTTTGGAGATACGGTGACGGAAATTGTCAACGGTTGTACCGATGCTGACACAACACCTAAACCCCCTTGGCAGCAACGCAAAGAAGCTTATCTTGCCCACATTCCGACTGCTTCAACCTCAGTGCGTCTTGTCTCCGCAGCCGATAAACTCCACAATGCTCGCTCGATTTTGACTGATTATCACATTGTGGGCGAGGCAGTTTGGGAACGCTTCCAAGCAGGCAAACAAGGAACGCTTTGGTATTATCGCTCTTTGGTTGACGCATTTCGCCAAGCCGGTTCATCACCGCTGATTGATGAATTAGAACGGGTAGTTTCAGAACTAGAACATCAGGTAGACAAGGCGAGTGAGGCTGCTTGACTGAGGTTGCTTGACTGACCACCCTCTTGAAACCCTTGCCAATTCGTCGGTTAGCCCCGTGCAGGAGCGGTATTATTACTTTTACAAGAGGCTAGAATGCTTTTGCCATGCTTGTTTGGTTTGCTACCTAATTCTTAAGTAAAGACGCCCTAATTCCTGCACCCAACATCTTGACTACAGGAAGATCCAGCGAATGCGGGTACAGAAACCGTCATATTTTCACTTCATTTTACAAGTGATAACCACAAAAATTATCTATTTTTATTGGAAAAAAGTAAGAATATTAAAATAGAATTTTTCGGTTTTAGGAACCGACGATTCTGAACACAACTTGCTAGATGCAATTCTACGTCAAATGATGTCATCGCATGAATGTAGATGAAGTTCTGGAAGCCGTAGAAAAAGTTCTGCTTTCTCGGCAACTCACCCCTATTGAGCAATTAATTCTGCGTCGCTCTTGGTTGGGAGACGATTATCGTGAAATGGCACAGGATTCTGCTTACAGTATCCCCCACCTCAAAGAAGTTGGCTCCCAGTTGTGGCAGGCTCTCTCAGCAGTACTCAGGCAGAGAGTAACGAAAAAAAATTTGCATTTACTTGTCAACCTGCACCAGCAAAACTCGACTGGTGAACAGCAAAATAGAGTGCAAGAGTTGCCAACAGACACAGAAATAGAACATAATTTTTCAGATAATATTCTAGCCTCTGAAACAGAGACCGAGCAGAAATTTCCAGGGGGGCCTGTACCGCTAGATTCTCCTCTCTATATCAATCGTCCCCCGATTGAAGAACTCGCTTACACTGAGATTACCCAGCCTGGATGCCTACTCCGCATCAAAGCACCCAAGCAGATGGGGAAAAGTTCGCTCCTGATCCGGATTCTGGCTCGCGCTACAGATGTTGGTTACAAAACTGTCTCCTTGGATTTTCAGGAAACCGACGAAGCTATTTTTACCTCCCTCGACAAATTCCTCCGTTGGTTTTGTGCCAATGTCAGCAGACAGTTGGATCTCAAACCCCGATTGGACGAGTTTTGGGATGAAGATATGGGCAGTAAGGTTAGCTGCAAAATATATTTTGAAGGTTATCTATTCAAGAAGATTAACAGCCCCTTAGTTTTAGCTTTAAATGAAGTAAATCGAGTTTTTGAGCATCCCAAAATAGCCCTAGATTTTCTGCCAATGCTGCGATTTTGGCACGAACAAGCACGGGCAGTTGACGTTTGGCAAAAGCTCAGAATTTTGGTTGTTCATACTACAGAAATTTATATTCCGCTAAAGCTGAATCAATCTCCTTTCAATGTTGGGGTATCCATTAGGTTGCCACAGTTTTCAAGCGAACAGGTGCAAGATTTGGCACAGCGTTATGGACTTGATTGGAGCGATAATGTAGAGACTCTTTCCCCTGCGTTAACATACCGCAAAGCTTATGCATCTCTCCTGATGGAAATGATGGGCGGACATCCCTATTTGGTAAGCGTAGCACTTTATCACCTGCGTCGAGGAGCGATGACATTAGAGGCGTTATTGCAAGTGGCTCCTACACCGTCTGGGATTTACAGCGATCATCTACGGGGTCATTTGGCAATGCTTCAAGATGAACCACAATTAGCATCAGCTTTGCAACAGGTTGTGACTGCTGACAAGAGGGTGCAATTAGAAGCGATCGCTGCCTATAAGCTAGAAAGCATGGGATTGATTCAGATGGATGGGGATCGGGCAAGTCCTAGCTGCCAGCTATATCGTCTCTATTTTCGCTCCCAGTTAGGAGAGAAAAAGGAATGCTAATATAAGCCCAAAAATACTAATCAATGAAATATCAAGTCGGCGGTAGTTTAACTAGCAAAGCACCCAGCTATGTAGAGCGAATTGCGGATACCCAACTCTACGACGCCTTAAAACAGGGTGAGTTTTGCTACGTCCTCAATTCCCGGCAAATGGGTAAATCTTCTCTGCTGGTGAGAACGCGCCATCGCTTGCAACAAGAAGGGTTTAAATGTACTGCTGTAGATATGACTAATATCGGCAGTGAAATTATTACGCCGACTCAGTGGTACAAGGGAATTGTTGCCGATCTGTGGTCGGGTTTTAACTTGTTAGAAAAACTTAATTTGAAAGCTTGGTGGCGAGAGCAAGAAGATATCTCCCTACTCCAAAGGTTGAGCCGATTTCTTGCCGATTTGTTATTGGTTCAATTTCCGAATGAAAGACTATTTATCTTTATTGATGAAGTTGATAGCATTTTAAGTTTGGATTTTCCGGTCGATGACTTTTTTGCCTGGATTCGGTTCTGCTACAACCAACGAGCCATCAATCCAGAATACAGACGGATTACTTTTGCAATTTTTGGTGTAGCAACCCCAAGCGATCTAATTGTCGATAGAAATCGTACCCCCTTTAATATTGGGAAAGCGATAGAACTAACTGGCATTCGACTGCACGAAGCTCAGCCATTGGTGAAAGGATTAGAGGTAAAAAAAGGAAACTCGCAAACCGTTTTAAAAGAAATATTAGCCTGGAGTGGAGGGCAACCCTTTCTCACTCAAAAGTTGTGTAACTTGGTCGGGAATCTTGTTGACACGCGATTGAGCGAGTCTGAGACGATGAACAGCGTTCTGACCATTCCCCCAGGAAATGAAGCGTTTTGGGTAGAAAACCTGGTGAAGACACGCATCATTCACAAATGGGAAAGCCAAGATGAACCAGAGCATTTAAAGACAATACGCGATCGCCTCTTACGAAACGAACGAAAAGCGGGACGATTGCTCGGAATTTATCAGCAAATCCTGCAAGGCAGGAAATTACCAGCCGATGACAGCCAAGAACAAATCGAATTACTGCTATCGGGTTTAGTCGTAAAACACGAAGGTTACTTGCAGGTAAAAAACCGAATTTATCAAGAAGTATTTAATCTCAAATGGGTAGAGAAACAATTAGAGCAACTGCGCCCTTACTCTCAAGCCTTCGATGCTTGGATTGCTTCAAAACAAAAGGATGCATCGCGGCTGTTGCGCGGGCAAGCTTTAAAAGATGCTCAAATGTGGGCGCTGGGAAAAAGCTTGAGCGACTTGGATTATCAATATATCGCTGCCAGTCAAGAACTCGATCGCAAAGAAGTCCAACTGATTCTAGAAGCAGAACGCACCAAAGAAGTGGAAGCGCGATTAAAAGAAGAACAAAGACGATTAAATCAAGAAAAAGAAGCTGCCAAACGCCAAAAAATCTTGCTGTTTGCAGTCAGCGTGGCATTTTTTATTGCCTGCGGATTAGGAGTAATAACTTATTTTCAGTATCGCCGTGCAACAGAAAGCGAACGTCAAGCTAGGATTAGCGAAATTCGAGCGATCGCATCTTCTTCTGAGGGATTGTTTGCCTCAAACCAAGGATTAGACGCTCTGATAGAAGCCATCAAAGCTAAACGAAAATTACAAAGATTAGGATTGGCAGATTCCAGTATCGATCGCACAGTTGAAAATGCACTCAGACAAGCCGTTTATCAAGCAGATGAATACAACCGTTTTTCCGGGCATCAAGCGGCTGTGATGGCAGTCGATATCAGTCCTGATAGCAAGCTAATTGCCTCGGCAAGCGTAGATAAAACCGTTAAACTTTGGCGACGAGATGGAACGGAAATTGCCACTCTCACAGGTCATCAAGCGATCGTTCGCAGAGTCAAATTTAGCCCAGACGGTCAGCTAATTGCTTCTGGAAGCGACGATGGTACTGTAAAACTTTGGAAGTTGGACGGCACTTTGCTAAAAAATTTTCAGGGTAACAGTCTTGCCGTGTGGGGAGTTGCTTTTAGTCCTGACGGTCAAATAATTGCCTCTGCAAGTCAGGATAACACTGTGAAACTCTGGAAGTTAGACGGTACTTTGTTAAAAACTTTTCCAGCTCGTACTGGTAGTGGTAGTACCTTAACTTCAGTCGCATTTAGTCCCGATGGTGAAATAATTGCATCCACAAGTGGAGATAAAACAATAAAACTCTGGAAACTTGACGGTACTTTGCTGAGGACACTTGTAGGTCATACTGCTGTCGTATCTTCAGTGGCGTTTAGTCCCGACGGTAAAACAATTGTTTCGGTAAGTGGAGACA
The DNA here is from genome assembly GCF_014698845.1 of Coleofasciculus sp. FACHB-1120. Classification (NCBI taxonomy): domain Bacteria; kingdom Bacillati; phylum Cyanobacteriota; class Cyanophyceae; order Coleofasciculales; family Coleofasciculaceae; genus Coleofasciculus; species Coleofasciculus sp. FACHB-1120. The sequence goes on from NZ_JACJTV010000021.1 coordinate 52,713, forward strand.
AAACCATAAAAGTTTGGAAGCTTGACGGTACTTTGCTGAGGACGCTTGTAGGTCATACTGCTGTCATATCTTCAGTGGCGTTTAGTCCTGACGGCCAAAAAATCGTCTCTGGAAGTCGCGATAAAACTGTCAAAATTTGGAATATTGACGGCACAGAACTGACTACCTTCAGCGGTCACAGCGCGTCGATTTGGGATGTAGCTTGGAGTCGCGACGGCAGCTTTATTGCTTCGGCGGGTGCAGAAAATACCGTCAGATTGTGGGAAAGTAAAAATCCCTTACAGACAACTATTACTGCCCATAAAGGTGCAATTTGGGGAATCGATATCAGTGCTGATAGTTCTACGATCGCTACTTCTAGCGAGGACGGTACAGTTAAACTTTGGAGTCGGGAAGGCAAATTGTTGGCGACTTTCACTGGAGAAAACTCGGTACTCTATGGTGTTGGTGTTGCTAGCAGTGCGGATGGCAAGTTAATTGCTGCTACCAGAAACGACGATAAGGTGAATATTTGGGAGCGAAATGGGAAAGCGATCGCAACTTTAACAGGTCATCAAGCTAACGTCTTTACAGTCGCTTTCAGTCCAGACGCTCAAATTATTGCTACGGGAAGCCTGGATAACACAATTAAGCTTTGGCGGCGCGACGGTACATTATTGCATACCATGACCGGACATCACACTCCTGTTTGGCAGGTAGCATTTAGTCCCGACGGTCAGTTAGTTGTCTCCGCCGGAGGAGACAGTACTGTAAAGTTGTGGAAGCTTGACGGTAGTTTAGTGAGAACTTTCCCAGGTCACACTACGGCAGTTTGGAGACTTGCTTTTAACCGTCAAGGTAATATCATCGCTTCTAGCAGTGGAGATAAAACCGTTAAGCTTTGGACAATTGACGGTAAATTACTCAGAACGCTTTCAGGTCACACAGCAGCAGTGTGGGGAGTGGGGTTTAGTCCCGACAGTCAAATTATTGCTTCTGGCGGTGTAGACAACACGGTGAAGTTGTGGAAACTCGACGGTACGGAACTAACCACGCTTAGGGGCCACACTGCGGCAATTAGGGGAGTAGCGTACAGTCCTGACGGAAAGTTTGTCGCTTCCGTCGGTGAGGATAACACGCTGAATCTGTGGAATGTGGAGCGAATTCTCCATCTGGATTTGTTAAGTTATGGTTGCAATTGGGTACGGGATTATCTGCGGACGAATGCAGATGTGGAGGAAAGCGATCGCTTTCTTTGTGATGGAATTCAATCCTGATTTACATCAGGTATTCACCATAAAATAATCCCTTGACCTCAGATGGCGCTGAGATTGTAGCACGACAATGCGGCGATTAAGGTTTCAGCTCCCATGCTATCGACTGGCTTAGAAAACAAATATCCTTGCCCAGATTCGCATCCCATCGTCCGGAGTTGTTGCATCTGTTGAGCCGTTTCGATGCCCTCCGCGGTGACATCCATTCCCAAATTATTCGCCAGGGTCACAATCGCCCGGACAATCGATAAACTTTCGCCACCGATACCCATCCGGCTAATAAAAGAACGGTCAATCTTCAAAGTATTGATCGGAAAATGAAATAACCGGCTTAAAGAAGAATAGCCGGTACCGAAGTCATCAATCGATAGCTCAATGCCAAGGACTCTCAAATATTCCAGCATCGCGATCGCATCTTCATTGTCTGCGATCGCGCTTTCGGTAATCTCTAACTTTAAACTGTAGGGATCGCACTCTGTATTCCGCAAAATCTGGTCAATCTTTTCAATTAAATCAGGTTGCAAAAACTGCCTGCCAGACAAATTGACGCTCATTTTCAGTCCCCGTTGGTTCGGAAATGCCGACTGCCAGTGTTGCAACTGACTGCAAGCCTCTCGCAGCACCCACTCACCTATCGGCAGGATCAGCCCCGTTTCTTCCGCCACGGGGATAAACTGCTCTGGGGAAACTAAACCGCGTGTGGGATGCTGCCAGCGCACCAACGCCTCGAAGCCAGAAATTTGACCCGTTGCCAGCGATACAATCGGCTGATAGTGCAGCCGTAACTCTTGGCGTTCCAGAACGTGTCGCAGATCCGTCTCCATCTGCAATCGGGCAACTGCTTGGTGGTGCATGGTCTTGTTAAACACCGCATACCGCGCCCTCCCCAGCGTCTTTGCTCGATACATGGCAATGTCGGCATCGCGCAGGATGTCTTCTGCCTGGTCATAGCCCAGCATACTCAAAGCAATGCCAATACTGACGGTGCTGAATACTTCTTGCCCCTCGATCTGCAATGGTTTTCGCAGTTCCCTTTGCAATCGATTGGCAATCCGAGTGACTTGGCTTAGGTCTGGTAAATCTGCTAGCACGATGGCAAACTCGTCTCCACTTAACCGCGCTACGGTATCTTCTGGGCGCACCGCTGCCTGGAGAATTTTAGCGATCGCTACCAGCAATTGATCTCCAGCGACGTGTCCCAGGCTATCGTTAATCACCTTAAATCGATCGACATCCAAAAACAGGACGGCAAATAAATAGTCCTGGCATTGATTCGCCCGTTCCAGGGTTTGTCGCAACCGCTCCATAAAAAAAGCTCGGTTGGGCAAACCTGTCAAAGCATCGTGATAAGCTGCATGGAATAATTGCGTCTCGACTTGCTTGCGCTGGCTAATATCCCGTTGAATTGCTAGGTAATGGGTAATCTCATCTTGTTCATTTTTGATGGGTTCGATGTGCCACTCGTTGTAAAACTCCGTGCCATCTTTGCGATAGTTAATCGCTTCGCCATAAAATACTTTCCCCTCGGACAGAGTTTGCCGCAGTCGGTCGAGAAGCCTCCGATCGGTTTTTGGTCCTTGCAAAATCCTCGGTGATTTACCGATGACTTCCTCTGGGATGTAGCCAGTCATTCTCGTAAACGCGCGATTGACAAAGACGATTTCTGGACCGGGAAACATTAAGTGAGTGGAAGTAATTGCGATCGCATCTTCCGCAAATTCAACCGCTGCCGCCAGTTGTCGTAACCTTTCGTCGGTTTTTTGCCGTTCCGTAATGTCAATCGCCACACCCACTAAACCAACCACTTCACCTGTTTCATTTTTCAAGGGGGTCGTGCGGTTTTCGTACACTAGATTGCCTAGAGAGGTAATCCAGGTCGCCTCTTTTCCTGCCAAAACGTTGCGAATATTGGCTAAGATGTCAGGCTGGTCTTTGTAAAGGTCAAAGATCGACTGCCCGATTGCCTCACCGGCTTTCAATCCGAGAGCCTCTAGCCCCTTGCCTTCAGAAAGCGTAAAAATCCCATTGCGATCCAGGGCATACAAGATAATCGGTGCATTTCCAACGCTGGCGCGTAGCAGCTGTTCATTACCTAATCCCAATGAACTGAGGCAATGTTGTGGCGATACACTCATACTCAAACAGCCGCCCTTCTTAGCGTTATCAATCCGTTCACATCGCATCGTCCCGATCCTCTGGGATTGGGAGATAGGTTTCTGCTTGATAAGTTCCATATTTTTTCACTAGAATTTTTCTAATATTTATTTACTATTTCTTAATATTTCCGGCTTGGGATCATCTGCTACCGAATCAGTGCATCCCTAGCCATTCATTACGCAACTTGAGAGGGAGCCATCGGGAGGGGTGTTGCAGATTCGGAACACTGCTGTAGCGGAATTTCTAAAATAAACTCTGTCCCTTGTCCGGGCGTTGACAGACACTTCAATTGACCTCCATGACGCTCCACGACCACTTGGTAGCTAATAGACAACCCCAACCCAGTCCCTTCTCCTACAGGTTTGGTCGTAAAAAAGGGGTCAAAGATGCGTTTTTGGACGGATTCAGGAATGCCGCCACCATTATCTGCAATCCGGATGACCACTTGATTTTTGTTGTTAAGGGTCGTGCAAATCCGAATCGTCGGTAAGGGGGAAGGGGTGATGGGGAATGAGCGATCGCAACTTTCTTCTCCATGACTCATCACCCATGAAGCCTGAACGGTTTCCCGTTCCAGAGCATCAATGGCGTTGCTCAGGAGATTCATAAAGACCTGATTGATCTGCCCAGCGTAGCACTCGACCTGGGGTAAGTCGCCGTATTGTTTGACAATCAAAATGCCTGGTTTTCCTCCCTGCGGCTTCAATCGATGCTGCAAGATCAACAGGGTACTGTCGATGCCTTCATGCAAATCCACCGGCTTTTTCTGGCTCTCATCATGACGGGAGAAATTCCGCAAGCTCAGGACAATTTGGCGAATGCGTTCCGCCCCCATTTGCATAGAATCCAGTAGTCTTGGGAAATCTTCAACCAGAAACTCCCAATCCATTGCCTCGGCTTCTGTTTGAATTTCTGCTGCTGGCTGAGGATAGTGCTGCTGGTAGAGGTTTAACAAATGCAGCAAATCTTGGGCATACTGCAAAGCCGGGGTCAAATTCCCATAAATGAAGGAGACAGGGTTATTAATTTCATGAGCAACACCCGCCACTAACTGCCCCAAACTAGACATTTTTTCGCTTTGGATCAACTGGGTTTGGGTTTTCCGCAGCCGATGCAGAGCTTGTTTAAGTTTGGTCGTTTTTTTCCTTAATTGTGCTTCTGATTTTTGTAATGCTTCCTCAGCTTGCTTGCGTTCGACCAGTTCGGCTTCCAGTTGCTCAAATAGCGTCGATTGCTGAATTGCGATCGCTAGCTGCACACTAAGCTGTTTGAGCAATTCCACTTCCGATGCCTGCCATTGCCTGGTTCCGGTGCAGTTTTGGGCAACGAGCAGCCCCCATAATTGAGGGTTGGATGAGGAGTAAGGGTTGGATGAGGAGTGAGGAGTGGATGAGGGAACAGGGCTGGTTGAGGTGTGAGGGCTGAGGAAGAGTCCTTTCACTTCCGTCTTGTTTTGCACAATGGGGACGACCAGACTGGCTTTTACCTGAAACTGTGCTAGCCAATCAATCTGACACTGACTGAGATTTGCTGTGTCGATATTCTCAATTGCTTGAATCTCACCTTGTTGGTAGAGAGAAAGGTGATTTTCCCCAAAACATCGGCTGTGAATCTGGGTTCCCAAACTCTCCGCCCAACCTGTGCCCACTGATTCTACAGCCCCAACACCACACCCATCTGAATGCAAGCGGTAGATCGTTACTCGGTCGGTGTTGAGAAATTGCCGGACTTGCGATACAGCCGTTTTCAGGACTTCTTCCAGGTTCAGAGACTGGCGGATGCGCTGATTCATCGTTCTGAGCAGGCGTTCTCCGGTCGCTTGCTGCCACAACGCTGTTTCTACCTGCTTGCGACCTGTAATATCCATCACCGTCCCAGCCACTCTTGTCGGTGTATGGGTTTGGTCGCAAAATAGGGTGCCTGTAACGGCAACCCAGCGAACGGCACCATCCGGGCAAAGCAGACGATGTTCGATGCTAAAGAGACGACCTGCCAGGTCTTCTGTCCGGGATGCTTCCACAATCTGCGCGATCGCTTCCGTCACGCGATCGCATTCCTCCGGATGAATACACTTTAAATAAGCTTCATAAGTGCTACCAAAGGAACCGGGTGGGAAACCCAATAAAGATTCCGCATTTGCCGACCAGGTTAGCTGACCCGTCTGCTTCTCCCACTCCCAAACGCCCATACTGGCAGCATTCAGGGCAAGTCCCAGCCTGGTTTCGCTTTGTTGTAACGCTGCTTGTGGCTGTTGTTCAGCGAGCTTGCGCTTGGTAATATCTGTCTGAAAGACGAGAAACTGAGTCAGTTTCCCACTTGCATCCCATACCGGAGCAATAATTAGCTCGTTCCAAAAAGGCGTGCCATCTTTGCGATAATTCTTTAAGGCTACCCGGCACTCTTGCGCTACGTGCAAGGCGTGGCGAATTTGCTCAATCGCATCCTGGTCAGTATCGACACCTTGCAAAAAGCAGCAGTCGCGCCCGATGACTTCGGCTGAAGTATAGCCCGTTATCTTCTCAAAAGCGGGATTGCAATAGACGATAGAAGGCTTGGTGGAACTAGCATCCAGAATGACAAGACCACCAGGCATGGTTGCTAGGACGCGATCGCATAACCCTCCTGCTTCTGGGTGCTGATTGAGGGTGTGGAACTTGCCTAACGTGCCTTGCTGGCTTGCCATTGCAGCTCTTAGAAGTAAGTAGTAACGAAAGATTAAGACTCTATTTCTTACGCTACACGAATCTTAACTTCTATTTACTATACCTAAAGACCTATGCCTTCGGTGTGATGCCTTATACCGAATCTGGCGCTATTTTAATTGGGTTTCTAGCTGAGGGAATTGGAAGAAATTAATCTCTACGCACCAATAATCCTCAGAAGCCATCGGGTCTAATTTCTAACGACGGTCATCGCGTTGCTCTAAAATCTCGTTTGTCCTGAGAAATATGCGATCATCCATTTCCAATCGGACAACTTTTTCTAGCTCTTCTGTTAGGTTCTGATTCTGTTAGGTTCTGCTCCACAGTAGCAGCAGTTCCAACCACCGCTTTATCACCCACTGCATCTGCCTCCAAGCGGCATCCACATTCCCGCCAGTCAATATTAACAGTCAATACAGAGCTAGTCGCATTATTCGATTGCCCGATTTCATCCCGAAGGCGGCGATGTACCTCCACATTGAATCCGGGTTCTGGGCAGTCAATCTTGGTTCGCGGTCTCTTGAGCTTCTGTATCGGGTAGCTCAGTCATCGACCACGCCTTAATTCATCTCACTATCTAGGCAATATATGTCAACTGATTCATATCTAAATCCTCAAATAGGAGGAAAAGGGGTGCGCTGATCGAAGTAAATAACGACTTGCTACTCGCAATTTAAACTTGTCCACACCCCGCAAAAATTTACGGTGATTAAAATTCAGCATAGCGATTTAGTAGTAAGTAGACCTATGACTTTGGAGCGAATTAACAGCAAAGATATATATCACCTAGGAGCGAAGCAGACCGCTAGAGGGAATACATAGGCTTAAAGTCAAGACCTAGGCTCTATCACTGAGTTATTAGGGAAAGCAAAAGGAGGGAAAAATGACCCATCACGACCATGATGATGAGCGCATCACGGGAACCGCAGACGAACACTACAACCTGATTAGCGTGCTATACCATGCTCTAGAGGGTGCTAGTACCTACGAAATTTATACTCAGGATGCTGAGGAAGCTGGTGATGATGAACTCGTAGAGTTCTTCCAGCAACTAGAAGAAGAAGAGGCTCAACGCGCCGAACGAGCGAAAGAATTGCTTGCCAAGCGGATTTCTCCGCAGGGGGCGGTTGCTAGATAGCGATCGCGAAAGCTATCTCAGACTTATCCCCTTTAAATTTTTGAAAGGATTCTTGGTTGAAGCCGCCACGAATCCTCAGGTTTGCATGATTAAAAAGCGTGCAGATTAAAAATCTTGTGTCTGTGCAAATACGGTGCAATTACGGCGCGAACTTCAGAAGTAGAAATCGGAAGAAATCGGATTTTTGCTAGAAATATTCAGCGCTTCGACGAGTCATTAAGGAAGCGAAGCGTGAAAATTGGCAAGAAGATTTAAGAGGTCAAAAGTGAAATACGACCAGTTCATTAAACAGGTTCAAAGCGTTGCCCAACTGAGCCACCGTCAAGAAGCAGAACGTGCTACTCGTGCCACGCTGGAAATACTGAAAGAACGCATCGTTGGAGACGAGGCAAAAGACCTAGCTTCACAACTGCCAGCCGAACTAAAAGAGTGTCTGCACGGGCGAGAGGGCGAAAACGGTCAGTTTTTCTCGTTGCAAGAGTTTTACCAGCGCGTCAGCGAAAAAGAGGGAATCGATCCTCGCGATGCTGCAACTCATGTTCGAGCGGTGTTCGCGGTGCTGCAAAAAGCTGTAACACCCGGTGAGTTTGCAGATGTCCGCGCTAATTTTTCGGACGATGACGCAGAGCTATTTTTTGCCGGAACTTTATTGAGTGAAGTTCCTAGTTCGCCATCATCTTAAAAGTAAAACTTAATTCAAAATGAGTTTTACTTTTTTCTAGCGATCGCTCAAAAATTTTCCCAGTTAAAAATTTTCATAAAACAGGAGATTCCATGACACAGCAAAATAATAACGGCAGCAAAAAGCGCGTTGCCATCTTGATCGAAAATGGGGTAGAAGATTCTGAATTTCAAGTCCCGTATAAAGCCTTACAGATGGCGGGAATGGAGGTCGTTGTCCTCGGTTCTCGGATGAACGAGAACTATGTGGGTAAACAAGGCAAATTGTCCCAGAAACCCGATGGCACCACTACAGAAGCCGTGGCTCTTGATTTCGATGCGGTTATCATCCCCGGCGGCATGGCTCCCGACGTGATGCGGACAAACCCCAACACCGTCAATTTTGTAAAAGATGCCTTTGAGCATGGAAAATTGGTGGCTGCCGTTTGCCACGGGCCACAAGTTCTGATTGAAGCCGATTTGCTTAGAGGTAAGCAAGCGACTGGCTTCTTCTCTATCCGCACAGACATCATCAATGCTGGTGCCCACTATGTGGATGAGCCGGTCGTGGTCGATGGCAACCTGATTACCTCGCGTCAACCGGGTGATTTGGCAATTTTCACCACTGCAATTCTCAGCCGTCTCGGTTACGGTGGCAAAGAAGCCGCTTTACCGAATGAAAGCGATATCACGGCTGAATGGTGGAAACTGGCGGATGCTTGGGGCGGTTCCACCAAGGGCGACATTGCCAAAGGTTTGAATACGGCGCTGACAGGCGAACGCTATTCGCAAGAAGCGTTTGAGCAGTATGCCGAGAAAAGTACAGATGCAGAATTGACTTCGATTCTGCAAGACATGATCAAAAATAAGCAGCATCACATTCAAATGCTGGAAGAACGGCTGAATGCTCTGGGAGAAAAACCCTCGATTCCGGCGCAAGCGGCTGATAAATACGCCAAATTTAAAGCTTCTCTGCAAGGCAGTGATGACACCGATCTGTTGCGTCGCACAATGGGCGATTTGCAAACCGGCGTTGTCGATGTTAACAACTTGCGGATGAAATTTACCGATCCGGTTACTACTGCCGTTCTCACCGCGATTGAAGTGGATTTGTCGAAGTACGAACAGTGTTTGGCGGCATTCTATAAATCCCGGATGGCAGGTCAAGAAGTGAAGCCTGCGAAGCCGACGACTGGCGTTTCCGTCAAGATGTAAGTTTTGAGTGCCAAGTAAGGTGGGCATCGCTCACCTTACTCCTTTATTTGCTAATCGCGAATTCAACACTCAAAACGTTTATCAAGGAGATGTCCGGAATGAGCATGAGTAGAAAACTGGAAGGCAAAGTTGCCATTATCACGGGTGCGGGGACTGGAATCGGCGAAGCGATCGCGCATAAATTTGCCAAAGAAGGTGCCAAAGTCGTTGTGAATGGACTCCCTAGCGATCCGCTGGATGAAGTCGCACAAGCAATTCAGCACTATGGTGCAGAAGCGATCGCTTACGCGGGAGATATCTCGGAAGAATCCCACGCTCAAGCTTGTGTTAAAGCCGCCATTGACTACTACGGGCGTCTGGACATTTTGGTGAATAATGCGGGTGTGTTTTTGGTAACGGCGGAGACTCAAGACTATCCGATTGATGTTTTTGACCAGACGATCCGGATGAACATCCGTTCCGCCTTCCTGATGACCAAGTACGCTCTACCGCACCTCCAAAAAACACGCGGGAACATTGTCTCCGCTGGGTCTGAGGCTGGTTTTAACGGACTGGCGCGAAATACCCCTTACGGGGGTACCAAAGGCTGGATGCATTCCTTTATGAAAGGCGTGGCGGTTGAGCAAGCTCAATACGGAGTTCGCGCTAACTGTGTCTGTCCGGGTGCCATTGATACCGCTTGGACGCACAAAGAAACCGGGCCAATGGATGGTCAGATGGAGAAAATGCTAATTAATGCGACTCCAATGGCTCGACGCGGTACGCCAGAGGAAATGGCAAACGTCTACGCCTTTATCGCTTCAGATGAAGCAAGTTACGTTACGGGTGCATTGTGGCTGGCGGATGGTGGTGTCACCGTGGCGAAAGGAGCAATCGGTGAGCAAACACCAGAATCTTTGCGTGCTGAACCCCAAGGAGAACTGCGTTTGGATCATGCCAGAGAAGGGCTAGAACACAAACAAGTCCAAACGATTAGTTAAGCGAGTTGGAAATTAATATTATTCAGCAAATCATCAATTACCGTTTGAGGAAAACAGAAAATGACATCTAAAGATATCGTTCCCAGCGGTCAGAATGAACCCAGCAATGTTGCGGATACGGAGCGTTGGGGATCGTTACTGGGAGGCGGCGCACTCGTACTGATGGGTTTAAAGCAACGATCTCTTCGGGGAGCGTTAATGGCGATTGCGGGTGGCGGTCTGATTTATCACGGGGCGACCGCAGAAAAAGGTCTCCAAGACACTATACAAGACACCATACAGGAAAAAGCAGGGATGAACCAAAGCATCAAAGTTGAAAAGACTGTCACAATCAATAAACCAGCGGATGAACTTTATCGCTTTTGGCATAACTTTGAAAACTTGCCTAATTTCATGAAGCATCTGAAATCAGTGACTGTCGTGAACGAGCGGCGATCGCACTGGATTGCCAATGCGCCAATGGGTGCAAGTGTGGAATGGGATGCAGATATTATTAACGAGAAAGAAAACGAGTTAATCGCTTGGGCTTCAACGGAAGGAGCAGACGTTGAGAATGCAGGGTTTGTACGCTTTTCACCTGCGCCTGCGAATCGGGGTACGGAAGTAAAAGTCGTTATCGAATATAATCCACCGGGAGGTGCTGTCGGGGCTGCGATCGCTAAACTTTTTGGCGAAGAACCAGAACAGCAAGTTGGCGATGATTTACGCCGTTTCAAAATGATTATGGAAGCAGGTGAAATTGCGACAACCGAAGGTCAACCTTCTGGAAGAAGTTAAGAATTTTATTTCGTGGGATTCTTAGTTAAGAAGAGAGAAAACTGAATAATAGGTTTTTCTCAAACAAAAATAAACAATGGAGATTGAAATGAATCAAGGAATTAATCGTTTGCAAAAAATTTGTTTGCGTCTGGCTAGTGTCGTTCTAGCAGCGATCGCATTTTTAGTAATTCCAACTTTTAGCTACAGCACATCGTTCCAAGCACAAGCTCAAACCCTGGTTGCTGACAACTTAGATTTTAATAAAACCAGCAACGCTCAGATTAAAAAAGCGATTGACATGGCTGAAGACCATGTTGGGGACAGAGATGGAATCGGCAATACTGGCTTGAAGAACATCAAAAAGCTGGGAGAAAATATTCCCGAAACTGCTGATGTGATTGTCCGCCAAAGATTTGACAACGATCAACCTGGTGACGTGGGCGATCCAAGTATTGTTCAAGACAAAAATGAACAGGGAATCGCCAAGACTAAGAATCGGGCACCTAGATAATTCGGCTTTTCGCTGAATCCGGGTTGAGAAACTAAGTGACTGACTGCATTACCTGAGACAGGGATGTGAGAAACCCCGTCCTACGAATACACAAGGGCGGGGTAATTAATAAAAGGATAATACAACATCAATGAAAGCAGTATGTTGGTACGGTGCCACCGATGTGCGGGTCGAAACCGTACCCGATCCCAAAATTCTCAATCCGCGCGACGCCATTCTCAAAATTACTTCGACGGCAATTTGTGGCTCTGATTTGCACATTTATGATGGCTACATTCCGACGATGCAGCCGGGTGACATTATCGGTCACGAGTTCATGGGAGAAATCGTCGAAGTTGGAAGCAAAGTAACCAATTTGAAACCGGGCGATCGCGTTGTCGTTCCTTCCACGATCGGATGCGGTCACTGCCACTATTGCAACCACGATATGTGGTCGCTGTGCGACAATTCCAACCCGAACGCTTGGATGGAAGAAAAGCTCTTCGGTAACGTCACTTCAGCAATTTACGGCTACTCTCACTTATTCGGCGGTTATGCAGGCGCTCAAGCTGAATATGTGCGCGTTCCCTTCGCGGATGTGGGTGTCGTCAAGGTTCCCGCAGAAATTCCCGACGAGAAATTATTGTTTATCTCCGATGCCATTCCTACGGGCTTTATGGGCGCGGAGTTATGCGACATTCAGCCAGGAGATACTGTCGCCGTCTGGGGTTGCGGCGCTGTCGGACAATTCGCCATGATTAGCGCCTATATGCTGGGTGCTGAGAGAGTCATCGGCATCGACCGTTTTCCCGAACGTCTCCAAATGGCAAGGGAACACGCAAAAGCGGAAACAATTAACTACGAAGAAGTTGATGCTGGTGAAGCGCTAAAAGAAATGACCGGCGGTCGGGGTCCCGATTGCTGCATTGACGCAGTGGGATTAGAAGCTCACGGCATGGGGGTTGAAGGAGTCTACGACAAAGCGAAGCAGGCAGTCCGGCTGGAAACAGACCGTCCCCACGTCCTACGGCAAATGATGGTCGCTTGTCGCAAAGGTGGCACGCTCTCAATCATGGGCGTTTATGGCGGCTTTGTAGACAAACTGCCTTTTGGTGCTGCTTTCAACAAAGGCTTGACCTTTAGGATGGGGCAAATGCACGGGCAGAAATATATGCAGATGTTGCTGGATAAGGTTTTGAATGGCGAACTCGATCCATCCTTCGTTGTCACCCATCAGTTACCCCTAGCAGAAGCCAAGAATGGCTACGAAATGTTTAAGCACAAAGAAGATAAGTGTATCAAAGTTGTGCTGAAACCTTGAAGTCAGTAATTGGGAAGAAAGATTAACCGCTTACGAATCATCAAATAATAAACTGGAGTCTTTTCATGAATCAAGTAATTTCTTTTCTACAAAGTATTCGTCTGCGCCAGATTGCTACTGCGTTTCTGGTAAGTGCTGCATTTTTGGTGATGCAAGCTTTCGGTTACGGGACTCCTCTACAAGCCCTTGCGAATAACACGACATTGACACCAGAAACCAACGCTTACCAAGTGCCAGGGTCTAATGGTTCAATCAATGCTAGGACTGAAACGCTAAAAGACCAGACTGAAGATACAGGCAGTAGTTTATTGGATAAAATTGGGGATGCTGCTGAAAATGTCAAGGAAAAGCTGAATCTTGACGAGCCGACGCCTCCAAGTACCAAAAAGTTTTTCAATCAGATTCAAGATAAAGCTGATGATGTAGTTGGTAAGACAGTTCAAGGAACGCAGGAAGGTTTCAACGACGCGGCGAATAACCTGAGCAGCCCATCTTACTCAAAATAATCTGTAATCCAGCGTGCAAATTGTCCCCCCTTAACGAGGGGGGATAGTGGAACAACGGATAATATTTGCTTGACATTTCGCTCCTCCTAACCTCCTTAACCAGGAGAACTCGCAAAGAGAAAGATTTACATAGGGCGTATGTGTAGTTATTAGTCATTAATAAATAGTTGTTAGTGGTTGATGATGACTAATAATGAATCACAAATAACCCATAAATAATGACAAATGACTTAAGGAGAAAAGTTTAATGAAAGCTGTTTGTTGGCATGGAAACAACGATGTGCGGGTAGATAATGTACCCGATCCAAAAATTCTTAACCCGCGCGATGCCATCGTCAAAATTACGTCAACAGCGATTTGCGGCTCCGATTTGCATATTTACGATGGTTTCATCCCGACCATGCAAGCGGGCGATATCCTCGGTCATGAATTTATGGGGGAGGTGGTTGAACTTGGCAGCGCCGTCAAGAATGTAAAAATAGGCGATCGCGTCGTTGTCCCTTTCACCATCGCCTGCGGTAACTGCCTATTCTGCAACCGCGATCTGTGGTCGCTGTGCGATAACTCCAACCCGAACGGCTGGATGGCTGAACAAATGTACGGTCATTCGCCATCGGGACTTTTCGGCTACTCCCACTTGTTCGGCGGCTATGCTGGAGGTCAAGCGGAGTATGCGCGAGTACCTTTTGCCGATGTTGGTTTGTTTAAAATTCCCGATGGATTGACAGACGATCAGGTACTGTTCCTAACGGATATTTTCCCGACCGGCTACATGGCAGCCGAAAACTGTAACATCAAACCGGGCGATATCGTAGCCGTTTGGGGCTGCGGGCCTGTCGGACAGTTCGCAATCAAAAGTGCCTTCATGCTGGGTGCCCATCGCGTTATTGCCATCGACCGCATTCCCGAACGCCTACAAATGGCTAAAGAACAATGCGGGGCAGAAATTCTCAACTATGAAGAACTCGATGTCGGCGAAGCACTCAAAGAAATGACTGGCGGACGTGGGCCAGATTCTTGTCTGGATGCCGTCGGGATGGAAGCACACGGCACCGGGCCGGATGCTTTCTACGACAAAGTCAAGCAAGCCGTGCGAATGGAAACCGACCGTCCCACCGCCCTGCGGCAAGTCATTGTCGCTTGTAGCAAAGGCGGTCATGTATCACTTGCGGGTGTTTATGGGGGCTTCCTTGACAAAATTCCAATGGGCGCAGCTTTTAACAAAGGTTTGACGTTCAAAATGGGACAAACGCACGTTCACAGATACTTGAAACCGTTATTGGAACATATCCAAAATGGTGATATCGATCCATCTTTCGTAATCACTCACCGCTTGCCTTTAGAAGAGGCAAAACACGGTTACGAAATTTTCAAAAATAAAAAAGACAACTGCATCAAAGTTGTACTAAAACCATAAGGTCAAACTATGGAAATTGACCGCTCTAATCAGGGTGAAAACACCGTCAAGATTAATAATTTGCTTGCAGAAGTTTATCACTTGGTTGAACAACTCGAACAAGAGGCAGAAGAAAATCGCCAGCGTTTCCAACAAGAGTTAGAAGCCGGCGAGATTCTTACTACTGAAAGTCAATCTTTTGGGCAGAAATAGGTGTTTTGTTAGTTCTCTGGTCGAGATGTCAATGGATTGCGTCTCGTCAGTAAATTGAAACCATGAATGCCATCTAATATAAGAGGGTGCATCAGCAGTCTGCTAGCGCGTCACGGCTGGACGCAGGCGTTGCAAGAGTGTTAGACGAAGCATTCAGTCAGTAGTGCTGACACCGTGAAGTATCTGGAGAGAATAGTGGGAAATGTGGGCTGGCGATCGCTTCCAATTCTTTTGAGCCTGGTGGCTACAATTTCTTTTGCATCGCCCGTTCGGGCGCTACCCACACCGAAACCGGCTGAGAAACCCATTGAGAAAACAGTTGGCAACATTGAATCAGTTGCCTCCTTTAATGGGCCAATGCCTACTGGCGTCACTGTGTCTCAAGACGGTCGAATTTTTGTGAACTTCCCTCGCTGGGGAGACAATGTAGAATTTACCGTTGCTGAGTTAAAAAACGGGACGGCGGTGGCTTATCCCAATGCCGACATTAACCGCCCAAATCCTAACAACCCAGCTGAATCGTTGATTTCGGTTCAAAGTGTCGTTGTCGATCCGCAAAACCGCCTGTGGATTTTAGACACCGGAAGTCCCCAATTTGCCCCCACTTCCTACGGGGGGCCAAAGTTAATTGGGGTTGACTTAAAGCAAAATCGGATTATCAAAACAATTCTCTTTCCCCAGGATGTAGCGCTGCCAACGACTTACTTAAACGATGTCAGATTTGACTTGCGGCGTGGCAAAGCTGGAATGGCATTCATCACCGATTCTTCTAGTTCTGGGCCAAATGCAATTATTGTTGTAGACCTCGCTTCTGGTAAAAGCTGGCGACGGCTGAACAATCACCCCTCCACCAAAGCCGAACCAAATTTTTTGCCCAGCGTCGAAGGACAACCGTTGATGATGCGATCGCCTAATCAACCCCCTAGCTATCTCAAAGTAGGTGCAGACGGGATTGCGATTAGTGCTGATGGCGATCGCTTATTTTACTGCCCTCTGGCAGGTCGCCGTTTATACAGTGTCAGCGTTGATGCTTTAGCAAACGAGCAATTATCAGAGTCGCAAGTAGCAGCAACTGTGGTGGATCTCGGTGATAAAAGTGGTGCCTCAGATGGACTGGAATCAGATGCTGAAAACCGCGTTTACCTGACGAACTACGAACACAATTCCATTCTTCGCCGCCTACCGGATGGAATGTATGAAACGCTCGTTCACGATCCTCGTGTTTTGTGGCCCGATACGCTTTCTGTGGCATCAGACGGCTATCTCTATTTCACTGCCAATCAACTGCATCGCCAACCGAATTTTCATGGCGGCAGAGATTTAAGAGAAAAGCCCTACAGTCTATTTCGAGTCCCCATTGATGGGAATCCAATCTTGCTCCGCTAAGAGCATTTAAACAACATATCTGAACAAGGAAGAAGCAAATATGACAGATACAACTGTGATGAAAGTAGATTCTACCAATTCCCCCAAAGGCGAAATGGGTCAAAAGTATCTCGCAGCAGGCAAAACCATCTCGATGCGTCTTTGGGAAAACGAACAACCCAACGAACCAAAAGAACCAACTGCACGGGAATATGAGACGGTTGGTTATGTCATCAACGGTCGCGCTGAGTTGCATCTGGAAGGTCAAGTAATTTTGCTAGAACCAGGCAATTCTTGGACTGTACCGAAAGGTGCATCCCACACCTACAAAATTCTGGAATCTTTCACGGCAGTTGAGGCAACCTCTCCACCCGCCCAAGTTCACGGGCGCGACGAAGCTTAATCTAACATGAATTAAGCAAAAATACTGAAATCCTGCCCATAAAAAACCCGTCTTCATCAAGAAGACGGGTTTTTTATTAACACAAATTGCTAAGAATAAACTTGAGGCATAATAATTGGTAATTCGTCACTAAATAGACACAGAAATCAAGAATAAATCAGCCAAAATAAACTTAAAACTGTCCTTCTACAGGAAGAGGCAAGACCCGGATTTAAATAGTTTCCTAGAAGAGTAGAGAGCCTAAATTTCACAATCGAAATTTCGAGAATTAGCGAATAGCTAAACATCAATTTTTACCATTTTTTGTTGTCCTGATAGTAAAAAGAATTCGGAGTTTTTGAATGTTTTACCATAAAAAGCAACTTCAGTATTTCACTCCGCCACAAAACCCCGATCCGGTCTACGCCATGAAGATTCAGGAACTCATCGGCGGCACCTTTGGCGAGATGACTGTAATGATGCAGTACCTATTTCAGGGATGGAACTGTCGGGGTCCTGCTAAGTACCGAGATATGCTGCTGGACATCGGTACTGAAGAAATCGGTCACGTTGAGATGCTTGCCACAATGATCGCCCATCTGCTGGACAAAGCGCCTCTAAAAGTCCAAGAGGAAGGTGCCGCAGATCGGCTAGTCGGTGCGGTTATGGGCGGTTCTAACGTGCGGCATGAGATTATGGCAGCGGCAATGAACCCGCAACACGCTATTGTTTCCGGTTTGGGTGCGACGCCATCTGACAGCGTTGGCTACCCTTGGAACGGTCGCTTTATCGTCGCCAGCGGTAATTTGTTAGCAGATTTCCGCTCTAATCTCCACGCTGAGTCGCAAGGTCGCTTGCAGGCGGTGCGAATGTATGAAATGTCAGATGACCCAGGCGTGAAAGATACTTTGAGTTTCATGATCGCCCGCGACACCATGCACCAAAACCAGTGGTTGGCAGCGATTGAGGATATTGTAGACTCTGGACTGGACGACACTCCGGTTCCGAGTTCCTTCCCGCTGGAATTGGAGAAGCGCGAGTATGCCTATCAGTTCTGGAATCACTCTGACGGTACTGAAAGCGCCGAAGGACGTTGGGCGAAGGGCAAATCAATGGACGGCAAAGGCGAGTTTGAGTATGTGGAGAATCCGCAACCGTTAGGGCCAGAACCAACACCTCCGCCTGCTGAACCAAAGTTGCACGGCACCCCAGGTTTTGAGAAGGCACGACACACCAAATAAATGACTGCTGAGAATTAGCTTCCCTGTGTGGCGGCTAATTCTCAACCAAAATCCGATCGATGCCATTGCAGCTAGGACTTCTCAACACACCTGTATTTTTGGGTAATCTTACATCTTGCACTCAACCTGGGGTTTCAACCGCCAAGTGCAAGATGTAAGCGAATGCTAAAGAGGATCGGTTTGCTGAAAACAAGCTACTAAAGAGGAGTTTAACGATACCCTCCGACAACGACTGTCTTGATTGGTCAGGAAAATATTGTGATTTTCCCAGAAGTTAGATAATCACATGGGTGCGATTGGTCTGGGGGAATTGGTCTAGGTGCGATTGGGAATCTTATCACAAAGCCTCTTTGCCAGTTAGAACTTCTTTTCCTCTTTAGCCCTACCCAATTCAGATAAGGGTAAGCGTATCCCCTTGCCAGCGCTAAGATCGTTAAGCACTGTTTCGCTCTGCCCTCATGTCTGACCGTGTCAATCTTTCGGATGCTTTACCAACTGAGTCCTCAAATGGGCATCATTCTACGGGCGTAAATCAAAACAGCCAGAACACGATTCGCATTCGTGGCGCTAGGCAGCACAACCTGAAGAATATCGATCTGGAACTGCCGCGCGATCGCTTGATTGTCTTTACTGGCGTCTCTGGTTCTGGCAAGTCTTCCCTTGCCTTTGATACCATCTTTGCGGAAGGACAGCGGCGTTACGTGGAGTCTCTGAGTGCCTACGCGCGGCAATTCTTAGGGCAGTTGGATAAGCCAGATGTGGATGCGATTGAGGGACTGAGTCCTGCGATTTCGATTGACCAAAAATCGACCTCTCACAACCCCCGCTCAACGGTTGGCACGGTAACGGAGATTTACGATTATCTGCGGCTGCTGTTTGGACGCGCGGGTGAGCCTCACTGCCCTCTATGCGATCGCTCGATTGCGCCTCAGACGATTGATGAAATGTGCGATCGCATCTTGGAACTGCCTGATGGTACTCGCTTCCAAATCTTAGCGCCTGTGGTGCGGGGCAAAAAGGGCACCCATCAAAAATTACTCTCCAGCCTGGTTTCTGAAGGATTTGCTCGCGTCAGAGTTGATGGCGAGGTGTTTCAACTGTCCGATTCTATTGAATTAGATAAAAATTATACACACACGATTGAAATTGTCGTTGACCGACTAATTAAGAAACCTGGTATTCAGGAGCGTCTAACCGATTCTCTTAGCACTTGTCTGCGTCATGCCAGTGGAATTGCGATAATAGAAGTATTAAATGATACATCCAAACCCAAAGAATCCGACCCATTAAATAATTCTGATGCAGAAGATACCACGAAAAACGAAAGTGGGCAAGGAACTTCTCCAAAGGCTGATAATTCCTATCAAGAAAGCTCCAATGAATTAGTCTTTTCAGAAAACTTTGCTTGCCCGGAACATGGGGCGGTAATGGATGAACTTTCTCCGCGATTGTTCTCCTTTAATTCCCCTTATGGTGCTTGTCCTCAGTGTCACGGATTGGGGAGTATGCGGACGTTTTCACCAGAGTTACTGGTGCCTTTTCCAGAGTCGCCGGTGTATGCTGCGATCGCGCCTTGGTCAGAAAAGGATAATTCTTACTATCTCTCCCTACTATACAATGTCGGACAAGCGTATGGCTTTGAAATCCAGACACCTTGGAATCAACTAACAGCAGAACAGCAGCACACTATTATGTATGGTGCTGACAAATCAATCTGGAACGAAAGTCGAAATGATTTTAGACGCTACGCAGGCGTTGTCGCTATCCTCCAGAAACAATACGATGAAACCAGTTCTGACCTAATTAAACAAAAAATGGAGCAATATCTCGTCGAACAGCCGTGTGAAGTGTGCGCCGGAAAACGATTGAAACCGGAAGCCTTGGCTGTACGATTGGGACAGTATCGGATGCTCGACTTGACGAGCGTTGATATTGGAGAAAGTCAGGAACGAATTAATAATTTGAAATTAAGCGATCGCCAGTTTCAAATAGGCGATTTGGTACTTAGAGAAATTAAAGCTAGGCTGCAATTTCTCCTCGATGTTGGCTTAGATTATCTGACGCTTGACCGTCCGGCAATGACACTTTCGGGAGGGGAAGCGCAACGAATTCGCCTTGCAACCCAAATCGGTTCGGGTTTAACCGGCGTCCTCTACGTGTTAGATGAACCGAGTATCGGACTGCATCAGCGAGATAATGGACGCTTGCTGCAAACTTTAATTAAACTTCGCGACTTGGGCAATACATTAATTGTGGTCGAGCATGATGAAGAAACGATTCGTGCGGCTGACCACATTGTTGATATTGGTCCTAGTGCAGGCGTTCATGGCGGAAAAATTGTTTCTCAAGGTGACTTGGAGACATTGTTAGCAGCAGAAGATTCTCTAACGGGTGCTTATTTGTCGGGACGGCAGGTGATTGAAACCCCTGCACAGAGGAGAGAGGGAAATGGGCGATCGCTCATTCTCAAAAATGCCTACCGCAACAACTTAACAAATATCGATGTTGAAATTCCCCTCGGTAAACTTGTCTGCATCACCGGCGTTTCAGGTTCTGGCAAATCTACTCTAATTAACGAATTACTTTACCCAGCCTTACAGCACCACCTCACCCGCAAAATTCCCTTTCCTAAACACTTGGAAGCAATCAAGGGATTGAATGCAATTGATAAAGCAATTGTCATCGACCAATCTCCAATTGGACGCACCCCTCGTTCTAATCCAGCGACCTATACGGGTATCTTTGATGCGATTCGAGATGTGTTTTCCCACACGATAGAAGCAAAAGCAAGAGGGTACAAACCGGGGCAATTTTCTTTCAATGTTAAAGGTGGACGCTGCGAAGCTTGTTGCGGACAAGGCGTGAATGTGATTGAGATGAATTTCCTGCCAGATGTCTACGTGCAGTGCGAAGTTTGTAAAGGCGATCGCTACAATCGAGAAACTTTACAAGTGAAGTACAAAAACAAGTCGATTTCTGATGTTCTCAACATGACCGTAGAAGAAGCTTTGGAATTTTTTATAAATATCCCTAAAGCGGCAACACGGTTGCAAACTTTGCTAGATGTAGGGTTAGGTTATGTCCGTTTAGGACAAACTGCACCCACTCTTTCTGGTGGTGAAGCGCAACGGGTGAAGTTAGCCTCGGAACTCTCTCGTCGTGCTACCGGGAAGACGCTTTATTTAATCGATGAACCGACAACGGGTTTATCTTTTTACGATGTCCACAAGTTGCTAGATGTGTTGCAAAGATTGGTGGATAAAGGCAATTCAATTTTAGTCATTGAGCATAATTTAGATGTAATTCGCTGCGCCGATTGGGTCATCGATTTGGGACCCGAAGGCGGGAATAAAGGTGGAGAGTTAATTGCGGTGGGAACGCCAGAAAAAGTGGCGGAGAATCCGAGGTCTTATACCGGGCAATATTTGAAACAAGTGTTGCAGCAACATCCCCCAAGATGACAACTTTTAATCGGTCAACTTAACTAGGCGCGACGCAATACCAGTCCAGATACAAGTCTAGAAATTGATAGATTTTTAAGGCTGGCTTTTCGCCAGATGCCTGCCCGGAAAAAAGTGCATTTGCTCAATTAAGCAACGAAAGAAATGTAGTCAATACATTCCCGCACTCTAGAAGTGTGGGGCTAGATAAACGAAGCCTGCCTACCCAGACTTTAAGTTAAAATTCTCCTTTTTTTCTGCCGATGAGAAGATAAGTCGTCATCTCGCCTTTTCCCTTGACATGGATAAGACCTCGTTCCTCAAAAACATATTCATCTCGTAATAACTCATAGGTCGTATTGGTGACTTGAATTCGACCGGCAAGACCGTGAGATTCCATCCGAGAAGCTGTATTTACCGTGTCGCCCCACAAATCATAGATAAACTTTTTGATACCAATGACGCCAGCAACCACGGGTCCCGTACTAATGCCGACTCGAATCTGAAAATTTTTCGCATTTTTGAGGTTAAATAGCGCGATCGCACCTTGCATATCCAGCGCCATGTCAGCGATCGCCTGGGCATGATCGCTGCGGGGCATTGGCAGCCCGCCGACAACCATATAAGCATCCCCAATCGTCTTTATTTTCTCCAAACCATGCAGTTCGGACAATCGATCGAAAGCAGAAAATATCTTGTTGAGCAATTCGACAAGTTCGGTGGGTGATGTATCCGCAGAAAGTTGGGTAAAGCCAACAATATCAGCAAACAAAACGGTAACTTCGGCAAAGCTATCGGCAATTATGCTTTCCTGAAGTTTCAATCGCTCGGCAATCGGGGCAGGTAAGATATTGAGCAGCAGCAATTCCGATTGTTCCTGTTGATAGCGCAGTGCTTCTTCTGCGACCTTGCGATTGGTAATATCCTGGACAGTGCCTTCGTAGTAAAGGATTCTCCCTTGAGAATTCTTTACCGTGCGTGCGGTTTCCAAAATCCAGATAGTGCTGCCGTCCTGGCGGTAAATTTGAGACTCAAACCGAGAGACAGAATCATACTTTTGCATGGCAGCAATAAATTCCGTCCGTCGGTTTGGATCAACATAAAGTTGCCGCTCAACGCTCGTTACATTGGCGATTAACTCCTCCGGGGAAGAGTAGCCATAAAGGCGTGCGAGGGCAGGATTCGCATTGATGAAGCGTCCATCCGGTGTTGTTTGAAAAATGCCTTCAACTGCGTTTTCAAAAATACTGCGATATCTTTCTTCGGCTTGCCGCAGTGCGCCTTCCACTTGCTTGCGCTCGGTAATGTCGCGGGAATTAACCACGATGCCTGCCACGAAGGGATCGGCTAGCAAATTGCTCCCCGTTGATTCTAGAAAACACCAGGAGCCATCTTTTCGGGGAAAACGATATTCGACGGAAAAAACACTCTGAGGGTTGTTAAGCGCCTCATGGAAAGCTTCTAAAACCCGGCGACGATCCTCTGGGTGAATCATGCCCAAGGTGTGTACCCCAGTCAATTCCTCTGGTTGGTAGCCTAAAATACTCACAATCGAAGGACTTTGATAACGGGTAATGCCATCTGCGTCATAAATGGCGATCAGATCCGAACTGTTGAGAATCAGCGAGCGAAATTTCGCTTCACTATTCGCGAGGGCGGTTTCTGCTTGTTTGCGATCGCTCGCTTCCATTGCTAAAGCAGCCATATACGCTAAATAAGTCGCAAAATTCTGCTCTTCTAGCGCCCACTGCTTTGGCGTACCGATGTGTTCTAGACAAAGCACTCCCATCGTCCGTCCACCTACCCGAATCGGAACATCCAACATCGAGGTAATGCCTAAAGGAGTTAGATAAGCAGCGGAAAACTCCTTCGTCCGAGGATCGGTATGGGCATCAGAAGCCGCGATCGTGCGTTCTTCTTCTAGGGCTTGGAAATAGCCCGGATAGTCAACTCGGTGCAGCTCCATGCCCCAGCTATGCCGCTCCTGAGTGACTTCATACAAGTCAACGCAGACCAATGTTGGATTCGGTTGGAATGTGCCAGAAGCCGGTTCCTGACTCTCAACGATTTCTTGTCTCTCAACGATTTCTTGTTGATAAAGCCAGATACTCGCTCGTTCGACGCCCAGCGTGTTCGTGGCTGTCTTGGTAATCTCCTGCCAAGCCGCGCTCAAATCGCCCGTGTATAAAGCCTGACACGTCGCTAATTCCATCAACACTAGCTGCTGCCTGCGGAGTCGAGTCTCGCTTTCTTGGAGGGTCGTTTCTATCTGCTTGCGCTGAATGACGGAACCTAGCTGAGCCGCAACGCCCGATACTAGCTCCACCAGCCGCCGATCTTCTTCCTGGCTGTCGAAGTTGAAGAAAAGCAGAACCGCCAGCACTTGTGACTGCCCTAGGGGTACGCCAGTGCTGTGCCCGTCCTGAATCGGCAGAGAGGACGGTTCCCAAAACGTTGTTGCAATAATCGGAATGGCGAAACTCGCTTTTAATCCGCTTTCTTGGGCAATTGCGGCACGCTCAAAAACGGCAGGTGGCACAGTTGAAACATCATCAATCCACTCTGGCTGCTGTGATGACCAAACTCGTCCCGGTAATCCCTTCCCGAAAGTAAAGGTAAGCTTCTGGCTACGGTGTCTGAATTTCTTCAAAGCGGGGGATACCTCATCCTTACCGCCATACCAACCCCGGCTGCATTCGAGAAAGTCACTTCCTAGGTGGGGAATCCAAGCTTCCCCAAAACTCCAACCGATTGTCTCGCACACCTTGCCCAGGGTGACTTGCAAGGCTGAGTGAAAATCTGAGGAATCCGCGATCGCTTGCGTCGTCGTCTGCAACAACCGAATTTCTTCTTGGGCTTGTTTGCGAACGACTTCGTCGCGCTTCGCTTCGCTAATATCCCGAACGACGCCACACACCACCTCTTTGCCACCGTAGGAAATTGAGTTGGCACTCACTTCTACATCCACTAGC
Source organism: Coleofasciculus sp. FACHB-1120 (assembly GCF_014698845.1). Taxonomy (NCBI): domain Bacteria; kingdom Bacillati; phylum Cyanobacteriota; class Cyanophyceae; order Coleofasciculales; family Coleofasciculaceae; genus Coleofasciculus; species Coleofasciculus sp. FACHB-1120. The sequence goes on from NZ_JACJTV010000021.1 coordinate 76,903, forward strand.
GTTCCATCTTTCCGCCGGTAGCGTCGTTCGCCTAAGTAGTGCTGTTTGTTGGCTAAAATTTGCTCGATGTTAAAGTCAATGCTGTCTCGGTTGTGGGGAATGAGATCGTCAAGGGTCAGTTGTAAAATTTCTTCATGGCTGTAACCCAGCAGGCGCTTGAAGGCAGTATTGGCTTCCAGAATTTGAGCAGATCGAGCATCAATCAGCACAATCCCTTCCGAAGCTTGCTCAACCACAGCGCGGTGACGTTCTTCGCTTTCGATGCGATCGCGCCCAGATTTTTCCAACGCTTCTAGCATCCCATTAATCGTCAGTGCCAAGCTGGACAATTCATCCTTTCCGGGAGTCGATACCCGCAGCGAAAGATCGCTACTCGCGCCAATTTTCCGAACTCCCGCACTCAAAGCTGCCAACCGAGACAGCACCAATCGCTCTATCAGCAGCAGCGTCACTCCGCCAAATACCAGTCCTACCACCAACAGACACAAGATGAGATAGCCTAGGCGAATCTTTCCTTGCTTGTAGATTTCTCTAGGGACATCCACCCGCAACAGCAAAGCCGGTTTGCCATAAATGTCTTTAATCTGGGCGTATCCAGAAATCGTGTCTTCGCTGCGCGATCGCACCAGAATTGGGCGTTGTTCTGACAAAGCAGAACGCACGGCTTGGAAATCGGCAGGCATTTGAGGATTGTTCATCCCGTACATCATCACGGGCAAACGATTAATCCTTGCCAACTTTTCAATCGCCCGATCGTCTATATAGCGCCCAAAAATCAAAGTTCCTCGGATAGAACCTTTGCCAGTTGAAGGCAAAATCGGCTGCGAACTAATCAGCATTAGCCCTTCCGGAAGCAGAATGATTCCCGACAGGATGCGATTAGAATTGGGACGCTCTAAAAGCCGGTCGTTGAGAGCCAGGTGTTCTTTGAGAGCTGGTGGAATCGGTGTTTTTTTCTGGTTTTTCAGATCGAACCCAGTCCCAAAGACAATTTCACCGCTGTTATTGATAAACAGCACCAAGTTGATCCGCAAGGTGTTGAGCGATCCTGGATTTAGATTCGACGCAATATAGGCTTGGTTTGGGTTGTTAATAAAGTTGTAGGTATCATCCCACGATGACCAATCGCGAAATCTAGAACTAAAGTCATCCTCAGTTTGGCTAAAAACATTCAGAACTGCCCTAACCAACTGACGGGTATTTTGTTCCTCAGCCTGCTTGAGGCTCCGCAACAAAACGATGGAAGAGGTAGCATATAGCACCCCTACCAGGCCGACGAGTGTCGCGCCAATGACCATTAGTGTCTTCGTTCGCAGTCTCATGCTTTCGTGCTGAGTCCGTCCTGTAAAGCCGGGTTGACCCGTCCGTGCCAAGTGTTGAGAGGGAAAAATGTTAAATTATCTTCTTCAATGTTCCTCGTAAACTCAGCATTCGACACGATTTCTGCCCAATATTGCTGCCAAAGTATATCCTCTAGATGTTTGACGAAAACCGGGATATTTCCATATTGAGTCAACAAGCTGTGTTGGAGAAGCACCCTGGATGGCAAGAACCCCGGAAACCCAACCAGAGGAAAGGCTGGAGTGAATGCCAACATCCTAGCCGCGTTCCGAATCACATCCCCAACCTGTAATCAATAACAACGAGAAACTACTTGACGATCCGGACGCGATCGCTCACTCTAAGTTGTTAACTGTAGGACTGCGCCGAGAATCTTCTCTAGAGAGAATCGATGACAGCGAGAGCTAGATATCCCCATCGTCTAGTAATGGCTTGAAGGCATAAGTTCTAAACTAACAGGTGTGAGTGAGGAGTGAGTCTAAATGCTAAGTTGGGAGCCGACTCCTGTAGGGATGCCTTCCTCTGGGCACCCCAATCTTTCCCAAATGCGGCGAGAAAATTTTACGGATGCGCTCAAGGAACGGGCTTGGGTGGAAATTGATTTAGCCGCTTTAGCTCATAATGTGCGGCAGCTGAGGCGTTTTCTCTCGCCAAAAACGGCACTGATGGCGGTGGTGAAGGCGGATGCTTATGGTCATGGTGCGATTACGGTTGCCGAGGTTGCTTGTCAAGCCGGTGCAAGCTGGCTGGGTGTTGCCACGATTCCAGAGGGAATTCAACTGCGAGAAGCCGGGATTCAGGCACCGATTTTGATTTTAGGTGCCAGTAACACGACCGAGCAAGTGCAGGCGATCGCTCACTGGAATTTGCAGCCGACTCTCTGCACGCCTCAGCAAGCCTTTGTCTTTTCTGAGACACTGGGCACTTTAAATCGTTCTTTATCGGTTCATGTAAAATTAGATACTGGAATGTCTCGCTTAGGCACTCCTTGGCAGCAAGCAGCAGAGTTTGTCGCCTTGGTGCAGCGATTGCCCCATCTCAAAATTGCCAGTATCTACTCTCATCTGGCAACAGCTGATAGTCCAGACCCGACGGTGATGCGGCAGCAGCGAGACAGATTTGAGGAAGCGATCGCTCAGATCAAAACCCAGAGCAAAACCACTGGGATGACGCCTCCCCGTCTGCACCTGGCAAACTCAGCCGCCGCTTTAAGCGACCCAAGCTTACACTACGACATGGTGCGAGTAGGTTTAGCCACTTACGGTCTTTATCCCGCGCCCCATCTCAAACCTGCCATCGACCTCAAGCCCGTCATGCAAGTAAAAGCACGGGTAACTCAAGTAAAAAATATTTCGGCAGGTACGGGGGTCAGCTACGGGCATCAGTTCGTTGCTAGTCAGGATATGCGCCTCGCAGCGATCGCCATTGGCTACGCCGACGGGGTTCCCCGCAACCTCTCCAACAAAATGCAAGTTTTGCTTCGAGGTCAGCCGGTGCCGCAAATTGGTGCGATTACAATGGATCAGATGATGCTGGATGTCAGTGCAATTCCCGATTTACAAACCGGCGAAGTCGTCACTCTGCTGGGGAAAGAAGGAAACGCCCAAATTTCTGCGGATGACTGGGCGGCGACTTTAGGCACGATTTCCTGGGAAATTCTCTGCGGCTTCAAGCATCGCCTCCCTCGCGTGGCAGTTAGTCAACCCCTAGAATCAGAACAGGCTACACCGTCTTGAAGCAAGTTGATAACTCCCAAGCCTTTGCTTCTAGATGCCGTGCCCCGGCACTGCCCTACCCGTACTGAGAATAAAAATAGTGGCAGACGAAAACTCATTTTCTCTGCCAATTTTTATTCGTTAAACTGGTCAAGATATGGTCTTGCCATTCACCTTGAATAAATAAATATTCTTTAGCATATCCTTCAGCAACAAATCCTAATTTTTTCAGTAAATTAGCACTTCGGTGATTGTGGGGTAGATAATTTGCCATCACCCGGTGCATATCTAATTGTGCAAAGACATCATCTATGGCAAAGTGTAATGCTTCCGTCATATACCCTTTACCTTGTTCAAATTCTGCTAAATTATAGCCCAGATAACAAAATTGGGCAGCACCCCGCATAAACCCGTGAAAACTAACATTGCCAATAATTTCTGAGGGGTTCGCGTTCTTGAAAATAAATAATTTCAAAGAGCGATCGCCTTCAAATTCTTTAATATTTTTCTCGACTTGCTCTTGCCAAAACTCATGTGTTAAAAAATCATTAGACCAGAAAGGTTGCCAGGGAGATAGATACACTTGGTTATTACGGTAAAATTTGACAATCTCAGGCACATCTTCTTGAGTTACCATCCGTATTAACAATCTAGGCGTAGAAATCAGCTTGCGTTCCGAATTCATTCTAATTTTCTTATAAAAAAAGATATATTAATTGGAAGTGAAAAACGATTGAAAATGGATATTATTTCGGTTGAAGCTGCGTCGCAGTTATGGAACTACCTGATTGGTCAAGCGTATTTTAAGATTCTACAGAACCTTCTCTGGGCAGCGACAATTCTGCTGCTCACCCGATTAGCTGTAGGCTGGGTGGGGCGTCTTACCCGCAAAGCGCTGGGTCGGACAGAGCCAACTTTACGCAAGTTCTTGATTCAGGTAGCCGAGATTTTCACGCTGGTCGTCGGGATGGTCGCCGTTCTCAACAGATTGGGAATCGAGACGACTAGCGTTGTCGCGGTAGTGGGGGCGGCTGGTTTAGCAATCGGCTTAGCATTGCAGAATACCCTATCTCACTTTGCCGCCGGTGTGCTGCTGATTAGTTTGCGCCCGTTTGAGGTAGGCGATTTTATTGAAGGAGCGGGGGCTGCTGGGGTGGTGGATACCATCGGTATTTTCTCTACCACGCTGGTAACGCGAGACAACGTAGTGATTACAGTGCCGAATGGGCAATTATTTAGCGGAACGCTGAAAAATACCACCGTACTCGGCAAGCGACGAGTCGATTTAGATATTGATATTGGCGATCGCCCGATCGAACCGACTATCACCCTGCTTTTGTCCCTGATTCAACCCCATCCCTTAGTTCTAGAAGACCCAAAAACCACCTGCCACGTTGCCTCTATCTCAGCAACCGGAACAATTTTATATCTGCGTCCTTGGTGTGCATCTGAAGCCTACGATCACGTCCGTTCCGAAGTGCAACAGCTGGTGAAAGAAGCACTGCGAGAGCCAGAATTGTCGCTGTAGTCTTCCGCCTACTTCTGAAAGATGCAGGATTATTCTCGATTGTTCATCTTCATTCTTTTCCCGTGAACTGGCAGTTCAATCCGAAACTCTGTTCCTTGTCCTGGTTCAGACAGACACTTCAGTACGCCGCCATGCTTCTCAACGATAATCTGGTAGCTAATCGACAATCCGATTCCCGTGCCTTTCCCTACAGGCTTCGTCGTAAAAAATGGATCGAATATCTTTGCCCTAATCTCTTCCGGTATGCCAGGGCCATTATCCGCAATGCGAATTACTACATGAGATCGGTCAGAAGAAAGACTGGTACTGATGCGAATCCAAGCACTGCTAGTTGGTAGAGACGCGATTAATCGTGTCTCTAGGTCAGTTGTTGTTTCACGAATGATTGACGGCTGACTATTGACCATTGACAACTCTAGAGCATCTACCGCATTACTCAAGATATTCATAAATACCTGGTTCAAGGGACCTGCGTAGCACTCAACGGGTTGAAGGACGCCGTACTCTTTAATCACTTCAATGCCGGGATTCTGGGCTGTGGGTTTGAGTCGATGCTGTAGGATTAAAAGCGTGCTGTTAATCCCTTCGTGGATATCAACTCGTCTCATCTCGGCTTCATCCAATCGGGAGAAATTTCGCAACGAAAAAACAATTTGATGGATACGGTCAGTACCCACTTTCATAGAAGCCAGAGTTTTCGGTAAATCTTCTACTAAAAAGTTCACATCAATTGTTTCTGCTTTTTTTTGAATCTCGCCATCGGGATGGGGATATTGCTTTTTGTAGAGGTTTAGCAAATCGAGGAGATCCCGAACATAGGCACTAACATAGGGCAGGTTGCCGTGAATAAAGTTGACCGGGTTGTTAATTTCATGGGCGACACCAGCAACCAATTGACCCAAACTCGACATTTTTTCGCTCTGAATGAGTTGGGCTTGAGTATTTCGTAACGTCTTGAGGGTTTGTAGAAGTCGTTGATTACTGCGGCGGAGTGCTTGCTCTACTCGCCGACGCTTGCTGATAGTCCGTTCTAATTTATCCAGATTAATCCGTAACTCCATCTGGCTGACCACTTGACGCCCCAACGCCCGCAGTGCCTCCATTTGTTCGGGGGTGAGATTGCGTGGAATCCGGTCAATGGCGCAGAGGGTGCCGACAGCATAGCCATCAGATGTTACCAAAGGGGTACCCGCATAAAACCGGATATTGGTGTCTGAGGTCACGAGCGGGTTGTTGGCAAACCGCCGATCTTCTAAGGCATTGGGCACGATCAACAACTCATCTGGTTGCAAAAGGGCATGGGCGCAGAATGCCACGTCTCTTGGCGTTTCCGTTGCTTCTACACCGATTTTTGATTTGAACCATTGCCGATTACTATCGACGAGGCTGACTAAAGCAATGGGAGTGCCACAAATGTAGGCTGCCAGAGCTGTCAAATCGTCAAATGCCTCTTCAGGAGCAGTATCCAGAATCTTGTAGCGATTCAGCGCTTTGAGCCTATCTGCCTCATTGATGGGGATGGGTGGGCTGCTGCTAATTTCCTCTGCCGGTTTCGATGGGGTGAGGTTAATTTGATTCAATCCAGAATCGATTGAGGCGTCTTGTCGTAGGGGCTGACGACGTAACTGGCGACGTTTTTTTCTAAAAAGACGACTGTAAATGGTTTGAATAGCGTTCAAAAGAAGGTTCCATGCTGTTGTAAATAGCCGTTTCACTCTGGTATTCTGCACGCTTAAGTTGAGATCATCATAGGTCATTCATACCCTTTCTTTAATTGATTGCAGGTATATGAATGTAGGCACACGACCATGCACTCTTACCAAGTCACAAGTACAAAGCCACAAGTACAAAGTGAATTAGTATCAACGTCACGAATGGTACTGTGTTACTTGAGGTTAACACCATTTTAGGTTGAGGATTTTGGATGGAAAAATGGAACTTACAATCGGATTGTAAAATTTAAATAAAGTATATATAAAACAACATCATCCAATTCCGATCCATTATTTTATTTCTTCCATCACTAATAAATTGCAACCAATTCCCTCGAAATCCGGATAATTTGAGAGCGCTCAACACTCAAACGGTTGCTTTAATAAGAGAATTTTTCTAAGCAATCATTCTGTCTGTAGAATAATTTTTATTTGGGAAAAAGTATACAGGAAAACGAAGACTTCTAGTTGTACCAGCATTACTGGTACAACTAGAAGTCTTTGTAGGGTATTCCCAGGAGAAGCTGCTGCGTAATTAGGCGCTGACTTGAGTGACCAATTCTAATTCTGGCGCGGGTTGTTCTTTTATTAACTGGGTGTAAAGGTCACTCAGTTGAGTCGCTACGCCATCCCAACTAAACATCTTCTCTACCCGGACTCTTGCCTTCTTACCTAGCTGCTTGCGCCATTCTGGATTAGCGAGAATGCGGTCAATCGCGGCTGCAAACGCTGCGGCATCTTTCGGGGGTGCCAGTAAACCCGTTTCTTCGGGGACGACGGTGAACTGGAGTCCGCCGACATCACTAGCAACTACGGGCGTTCCCGAAGCCATTGCTTCAATTGCCACTAAACCGAAGGGTTCGTAATGACTAGGTACGACACAAACATCAGCGGCGGCGTAGTAAGCGGGTAGGGTGTCGTCACCTAACCGTCCGGGGAAGCTGGTGATATCTTGCAGTCCCAGTTCGCCGACAATTTTTTCGATGCGATCGCGCTCAATTCCATCACTTTGACCGGGACGAGAACCGCCGCCGATAAATAGCTTCAAGTTGTCCTGTTGGCGCATCTGGGACTTACCTACGGCGCGAACCACCGTTTCAATTCCCTTGCGTCGGTCAAATCGTCCCACATAGAAGACCATGTGGGTATCGGGGTCGATTCCCAGTTTCTCTCGTGCGGCTTCGCGGGTAACGGAACCAAACTTGCGAATATCGGTGCCGCAAGGAATGATATCGATGTTGCCTTTTGTGGAAACGAGCGATCGCATATGCTCTTTCTCTTGCGGACTGGTGGCAACAATCCGTTCCGCTGTCTCTAAAACTTTTCTTTCTACCTCTAGCCGAGTGCTAGCAATCAAAGGGATTGTCGAAACCGACTTATATTTAACCGCTCCCAAAGAGTGGTAAGTATGAATTTGCTTGATGGGTTGAACTTTCTTTAGCTCCATTCCCACCCATGAGGAGAGCCAGTAATTGGTGTGGACTACAGAATATTCGATGCCCTCTTGTTTCTGAAACTTGAGCATCTGTTCCACAAACACTGGCAGATACTCAAACAAATTGTCTCTGGGAACAAACTCTTCAGGTCCAGCCGTTAAGCGAATCGTTCGACATCTAGAACTGTGTTGAACAATCGTGGGTTGATCGGGACTAACTTTGCGAGTAAACATATCTACTTGCCACCCCTGTTGAGCAAGTGCCTCGCCTACCTGACGTACATAAACGTTTTGACCGCCAGCCTCTTCTTTACCGATTTCAATTGCCGGATCTCCGTGGACGGAAACGAGAGCAATGTGCTGGTTGTTTGTGGAAAGCATAATTTTTATCGGTTTTTTAACTTAACGACTTCCAGGGCAAAGCAGGGGTTGATATTCTACTCAGTTGCCTGTTTAGCCCACGAGAACTTAAGGAATCTTTACTTACTGTGCTTATAGCATAAACTTTGTTGTTGCTGATGAACATCAACTACTGGAGAGAACCTACTACCCGAGTTTATTCACCCTTCTGGGGGAGGACAGGGTATAATACGGCGTCATCACATCCCCCTAAAGAAGGGGATTTTTAACTCGAAGGGCAGATAAATAACGTCTCTAACGAATGGGTTCCCGTTTTTCCGTCCTCCGACAGTTAGGGAAGTGAGGATTTCTAGACTGAATCGTGTAACGCGGAACTATTTAAATCGTCCAAGCTTGACGGACACTGGGTTATAACCAATTGGTGGATTTCCGTACCATTTATGCCGGGTTAGCTAATAGGTAATTTATACTAAGGGGGCAAAAAATAAGCAAAGAGTCGCAACGGGGAGGATAAAGCATGGGTTTCCCGCGGCAAAGACTCACTCAGAAAGACTGACTCACACAAAAAGACTGGCTCAGAATGACCAGGCATCGAAAAAAAGAAGATTTTTTTTGAATAGCAGTTCCGATTCATTGATCTCTGCTATTATGTATATTCGTCACCTAGGAGAGGTGGCTGAGTGGTCGAAAGCGACAGATTGCTAATCTGTTGTACGGTTGGTAACTCCGTACCGAGGGTTCGAATCCCTCCCTCTCCGTTTTAAAAGCATATTCAAGACAAAGCATACCCAAAAGAGGCAAGAGGGGAAGCTCAACAGCGAAAACCAGTCGCCTCACTCTTCACGCCTTAAATCGCGCCTTAGAGCGATCGCTTCTTCTACTAGCTAAAAAGCTGGCAGAAGATATGGCTGTATTCTTAAACAACTGAGATCAATTAAAATATTTGATTTCAATCGTGGACTGTTGAAGAGTTAAACACCCAAATGAGCAGACCCGCTTCAGCCAAAAATATCAAACCGAGTTGGGCGATCGCCCTAGCAGTTACCACCATTACGACAAGTTTTCTAACCGTTGCTTGCGAAAACCCCTCTCAAACAACGCCAGGTAATAACACGCCAACCAGTACAACCAGTAGCCCCGCCCAGACTACAGGTTCTACCCCAGCCACCAGCGGTTCCGGACTCAAGATTGGCTCACTGCTGCCGACCACTGGCGACCTATCTTCCGTAGGGCAACCCCTGCCAGATGCTATCCGCCTGTTAATAGACACCGTCAACAAGTGTGGCGGCGTCAATAGTCAGCCAGTCACATTTATTCCTGAAGATGACCAAACCGATCCCAACGCTGGCACCGCAGGAATGACCAAATTAACGGAAGTAGATAGAGTTGCTGGCGTCGTCGGTTCCTTTGCCAGCAGCGTTTCTAGTGCCGCCGTACCTGTTGCTGTCCGCAACAAGGTGATGTTTATCTCACCGGGTAGCACCAGCCCAGTCTTTACCGAACGAGCCAAAAAAGGAGAATTTCAAGGTTATTGGGCGCGGACAGCTCCCCCCGATACCTATCAAGCTCAGGCTTTAGCAAAACTAGCTAGTGACAGAGGATTTAAGCGCGTTTCCACCATCGTCATCAACAACGACTATGGAGTTGGTTTTGAACAAGAATTTGTACAAGCCTTTAAAAAATTAGGAGGCACTATTGTCAACAAACCAACTCGCTACGACCCCAAAGCCGCTACTTTTGAAAGCGACATACTAGAAGCGTTCAAGGACAAGCCTGATGCGGTAGCAGCAGTTGTTTATGCTGAAACCGGCAGTTTGCTCTTAAAATCTGCCTACGAACAAGGTCTAAGTAAAGGCGTCCAGGTGATGCTGACAGATGGTGCTTATTCGGAAGACTTTCCCGAACAGGTCGGCAAAACCAGCGATGATCAATTTATATTAACTGGGGCAATTGGCACGGTTCCCGGTGCTAATGGCCCAGCACTGGCTGAGTTCACCAAGATTTGGAAAGAGAAAACCGGAAGGGGATTGAGCGCCTATGTCCCTCACGCCTGGGATGCTGCCGCTTTGATGGTACTAGCAGCCGAAGACGCTAAATCAAATAGCGGCGAAGGCATTAAAAGTAAAATTCGTGATGTCGCCAATGCCCCTGGCACAGAAGTGAGCGATGTTTGTCAGGCGCTAGAACTGGTACGGAAGGGTGAGGAGATTAACTACCAGGGAGCTAGCGGTAACGTGGATATTGATGCTAATGGCGATGTGGTGGGTAGCTACGATGTCTGGGCAGTGGAACCTACGGGTAGTCTAGCTGTGACCGGCAAAGTCAGCCCCCAAGTAGCAGTAACCAAATAAAAAGTAAGAAAGTACAAAGGCAAAAGAAACAGGAGAAACCAAATTTTTCTGTTATCTTTTGCCCTTGATTTTTACCTTCTCTAGAAACCAGGGAAGGTGTAACCCACGCCCAGAATTAGTCCCACTGGCACTTCATCGCTTTGAAATCCGATATTTAGAGCTGCATTTGCTGTAAATTGCCGTGTCAAAGGTACATCGACGCCACCCGTAACCAGGAAACCAATGTCGCTGTCATCACCCGTAGAAATCGTGACACCGCCACCCACGTAAGGGGCGAATCTGACGGGTTCAAACGGATCTGACTGTCGGATGTTAAAGTCGTAAGTCACTGGAAGCAGAAAGGTCGTATCGTCACCGAGTAGCACGGAAGGGCGTACAGACAACGTATTGGTTAGACCAATTTTGCTGATCACGGCGAAACTACCATCGCCCAAAGCACTATCACCCCCGAAACCAATATTGAAGCCAACCCCGACGTAGCTTCGACCGGCACGAGTGGCTCGACCGAGTTCGATGTCGGTTTGAGCAATCTCAGAGTCATTGGGTAAGTTTGGAGTTTCAGCAGTTGGTTGCTGTGGTGCGGCGAGAGCGGCAGCAGAAGTGGTTACGCCGGGAAATGGTTGCGTAGTAGCAGTATCATCAGCCGCTGCCAAGGAGGAAGGCTCTGAAGCCACGGGCTTTGTGCTTTCTTCAACCAGCGTTGCATCTTGGTACTCAGAGAGAATGACCGGCTGTTGGCTCAGATTATATTGTGTTGAGACCGGGGCTTGCGGTGCAGCCGGGACTTGTGGTGCAGCCGGAACAGTTGATTGGGTAATCGGTGTGACATCTGCCGACTTGACAACTGGCTTGACAACTGGCATACCCATTACTGTTGGCTCAGCGATCGCTTCAGATGCGGCAGGTTCTGAAGTCTCAACGACCGCAGGAGTCTTTTGGTCAATGACTGTGGCAGTGGACTGGGCTGTAGCTGACAAGCCACCGCTGAAAACTGTCAGTGCCGTCAGACCTAGTAAGAAAGAAACACGCTTAGAAAAGATTGTATTCACGGTCACTCCTCAAAAACTTCCTCAAAAATCTACGAAAGCCAACCTTAATTGCCTATTCTCTCGGAAATTATATTTCCCTGTCGTCAATTTAGGAAATTTTAAAAGAATTTGCTACCCACCAAGGAAGGATTATGCGCTGAAAGTGGCTAGTATTCGACGAAATTGATGTTGACAGGTGAAATGGAATAAAGAGGGTCAGAGGGTGATAAGAGAGATTTTTATTCCCGATTCCTAGGCTTTATCTCCAAAGCAGCGATCGCAATTTCTAGACGTGGATGCTGGGGATGCGATTAATCGCTCACTTTGATTTTGATAACGAAGAAACCCTTTTTGACAGGAAAACGGGTTTCTTTGTCATTGATGAAGATCGCCTCTGTAACCGCAGATTGCACTAGGTAAGGGTGTCCATTGCCGCTACAACTTGCTGGGAAACAAAGGGGAGAATCGCTTTGTTTTTACTATTTGCTTTGCCTTCGGTGAACACAATCAACAGATAAGGTTGCCGTGATGGTAGCTCGATATAAGCGGCGTCATGGCGAACTTGGCTTGTCCAACCGGCTTTAGACCACAATTGGGCATTTGGAGGCAGTCCGCCACCTAAGAAACCCCGAACCTGATTTTCCTCATCGGGGGCTTCATCGTCTTCTGGATGGAGGCTGCGTTTCATCAGTCCCATCATTGCTTGCGATCGCCCAGAGGAAACTGCAACGCCTCCGACAATGGTATGTAGCAGCCTCGCCGTGGCGTTGGTCGTCACCATATTGCGGTTTTCCCGCATCTCCCCTAAAAATGCCCGCTCTCGCCCATAGGGGCCGTCACCCCAAGGTTTTTGATTAACATTGATGGTTTCCATCTCTGTCCAGCCGAGGGATTGAAAGTAGCGATTCACGATATTGCGCTGCAACTGCCAGGTTTCAAACGGCCCCGGTGGCAACTCTGGACCGCTAGTGGTGCCAGTCAATACATCCAGCACCAAGCTGGTGGCGTCGTTGCTCGAATCAATAATCATGTCGCGGATGGCCCGCTCTAACTCCGAGGAAGTCTGGAGCATATTTTGTTCCAGCCACTCTTGTACAGCAACCAGATAAAACAGTTTAACGATGCTGGCCGGAAAGATTCGCTCAACGCCGCGATAGCTAAAGCCTCGGACTGGATATTTCCAAAATTCCTCTGAGCTGAGGGCACCGCCAGTATTGACGGGCACTGGGGGATCGTACACTACCCAGGTTAAGGCAATTTGGTTGCGGGCTAATCCCGGAAATTCTGCCCAAGTTGCTTCTAAAATGCGATCGCCTAATTTTTCTAGTTGTGCGTCTTTGTGAAAAAATGTCATTTTTATCAGTTGTTATCAGTTGTCAGTTATCAGTGGTCAATTGTTCAATAGTTTGTACCACTGACCAACAACCACTGACCCATGACCCATGACTCATTCCGCGAGTACCAATGTCGAGTCAATCTAAACCTCTATGATTCCCCCAGTTGTACTCGTTTGGCAACTCAGGCAGTAACCGGACGTCACTTGCGGATTTTGTCGCCAAAGACGGAGATATTGTCTATCCAGGTTTGTCTGAGTGAAGATGACTATTCCGGCTGGGTGGCAATTCAAGACCTCAAAGAGATTGAGGAGGCTCAAACGGCCTACGAAGCTTATACTATCTCCCCGACAGAAATTCAAAATCGCATACCCCAAGTCATTGCCTTTATGCAAGCGGCGATGCAACAGCCGAATTATTATCTCTGGGGCGGAACAGTCGGACCAAATTATGACTGTTCCGGGCTGATGCAAGCCGCTTTTGCAGCCTCTGGGATTTGGTTGCCAAGAGATTCCTATCAACAGGAAGCTTTTACAGAATCGATTGCGATTCAAGAGCTACAATCAGGTGATTTAATCTTTTTTGGCATCGGCGATAGAACAACCCATGTTGCTTTATACCTGGGAGAAGGACGTTATATCCATAGTTCCGGTCAAGAGCAAGGTCGCAACGGAATTGGGATTGATGTCCTTTCGGAACAGGGAGATTCGATTAGTCAGGCGTATTTTCGGCAACTGCGCTCTTGCGGGCGAGTGGTTGCCAGTTATCAACCACAACGACAATAAGACACCAAAAGGTGGGAGGCAATCGTGTTAATTCCTGAAAGACTGGTAACGCAAAGCGAAATGTCTGCTGACGATATCCCCGATATTTCTGTAGTAGTGCCGGTTTATAACGAGGTAGAAAGTTTACCCCACCTAGTTGAAGCGATCGCAACCACTTTAATTGCGACGAATCTGAACTACGAAATTATTTGCGTGGATGATGGTTCCAAGGATGGCTCAGCACAATTGCTAAAATCTCTGGTGCAAACCCACAAAAATTTAAAAGCAGTGCTTCTGCGTCGTAACTACGGTCAAACTCCGGCGATGTCTGCGGGGTTTAACTATGCGCGAGGCAAGGTGATTATCACAATGGATGGCGATTTGCAGAATGACCCGGCGGATATTCCTCGGCTCCTAGCAAAGTTAGAAGAAGGCTATGACTTAGTGAGTGGCTGGCGTGAAAAACGACAGGACGCCGCTCTGACTCGTCTGCTTCCGTCTAAAATCGCTAACTGGTTAATTGGGCGAGTCACGGGTGTAGAGTTGCATGATTACGGTTGTTCCCTAAAAGCCTACCGCTCAGAATTGGTGGCGGATATGAATCTTTATGGGGAATTGCACCGATTTTTACCAGCTTTGGCGTTCATTGAAGGGGCAAGAATTACTGAGCTGCCAGTAGGGCATCATGCCCGCCGCTATGGAAGCAGTAAGTATGGGCTGGGGCGGACATTCCGAGTCGTGATGGACTTGTTAACCGTCTACTTTATGAAAAAGTTCCTCACCCGCCCCATGCACGTCTTTGGGCTGTTTGGCATTATTGCAATGGCATTGGGGACGCTGCTCGGTCTGTATTTAACGATTTTAAAAGTGGGTTTCGGTCAGAGCATTGGCGATCGCCCGTTATTGATTTTGGCGGTCGTACTGCTAGTGACGGGTGTGCAATTGTTTTCTTTTGGACTGCTTGCGGAATTGTTAATGAGAACTTATCACGAGTCTCAGGGCAGACCAATCTATCGGGTGAGGGAAGTTGTTGGGCCGAATGTTAACAATAGTAAACAAAGGGAAGGCTAAAAGTGTAAGAAGGAATTAAGCTTTGAAAGTTTTTTGGACGCTAGAGCCGCCCAGTCGTCGCAATCTGTTGGTTTTATTTACGGCTGGGCTATTATTTTGGTCTAGTATGGCTTCTTTGCTCCCGACGCTGCCGCTCTATATCGAGGATGTGGGCGGCACGACGCAGCAGATTGGGATTGTCATGGGGTCATTTGCCCTCGGACTGGTTCTGTGTCGCTCGTGGCTGGGGCGTTTGGCAGATCGACGCGGTCGCAAGGTGGTCTTGCTGATTGGCATGACCGTGGCAGCGATCGCGCCTTTGGGCTATCTAGTTGTTAAATCAATTCCCCTGTTAATGCTGCTGCGAGCGTTCCACGGGATTAGCATTGCGGCTTTTACGACGGGTTACAGCGCCTTAGTGGTTGATTTGTCCCCAGTCTCCAAGCGGGGTGAGTTAATTGGCTACATGAGCTTGGTAACGCCGGTGGGGATGGCGATAGGGCCAGCAGTTGGGGGTTATATCCAAGCTGGGATTGGTTACACGCCGTTGTTTCTGCTCTCTTGCGGACTAGGAGCGATCGGTTTAGTTTGTGCCAATCAAGTCAAAGAACCCCGAATCGTCCACGAGACAACCGATTCATCTGCCGATTCATCCGAAACTCAACAATTTTGGCGGCTCCTAGCAAGTCCTCGTTTAAGGATTCCAGCTATAGTGTTGTTGCTGACTGGTGTAGCGTTTGGAGCGATAAGTACCTTCGTACCTTTATTTATTAAAGATGCCAAAGTTGACTTAAATCCGGGGTTATTTTACACAGCAGCAGCGATCGCGTCTTTCATTTCCCGCATCATCATTGGTCGCGCTTCTGACCGTTACGGACGCGGAATTTTTATCACTGGCAGTATATTCAGCTATGCATTGGCAATGCTGATGCTGTCTCATGCTTACACTGCCCGTAGCTTTTTAGTAGGCGGTTTTTTGGAAGGCGCAGGAGCGGGAACATTACTGCCGATGATGATTGCCTTGATTTCCGACCGTTCCTCTCCCCAAGAACGAGGCAGAGTTTTTGCTTTGTGCATCACGGGGTTTGATGTCGGGATAGCGATCGCGGGTCCTGTTTTGGGTTTCATTGCCGAACCCATTGGCTACCGAGCAATGTTTACCATTACGACGGTTATTTCATTCCTGGCGCTGATTATCTTCGCTACCTTATCCAGCAAAAATTTATCCCATTCCCTCCGCTTTGCTTTCGGACGTGAAAAGGATGTCTATGCCTTGAATAAGTGAGTAGCGATCAAGAGGCTGAACTCGCTGGACGAGAGATATAGCTATCGCCATACAAGTTAGGACACAGCTTGCTGTAGGACAACCTCGATTGCTTCGCGCAAACTTGTCGTATTGCGTCGTTGCTTGCGAATTCGACTTTTCAA
>NZ_JACJTV010000022.1 GCF_014698845.1 Coleofasciculus sp. FACHB-1120
CATCTACTAAATATTTCAAGAAATGAGCAAAATCCTGACTGGTGCGTTGTTGAGTGACGTGGATATGTCGCCATCCAGCTAACGGTTGAAAGCAGGCCAACAGGTTACAGGTTCCTTCCCGTTTGTACTCATAGTCATAGCGCTCAGGCTTACCTGGCTCGGATGGGAGTGGGGTACGCACTTGACTAATCAACTGACAAGGTCTCTCATCGATGCACACTTGAGGGTAATCAGGGTCGTAGGGTTTGCCATATAACTCCAATACATCTTCCATGCGCCACACAAAGTCGGCTCCCACTTCCGGGATGCACCATTGCTCTTTTAGCCAAGGCTTGATTTCGTTTTTTTAAGAGTGCGTCGCACTGTCTCGTCCGAGATCCTCTCGACCAGTTGGATTTCTACTAACCTTTGTGCTAACAGTTGCATTGTCCAACGCTGCTGACCTTCTGGCGCTGCACTACAAGCGGTTGCCACCAACAAAGCTTCCCCTTTACCATCCAGCTTACGTCTCACCCCTGGACGAGGGCTTTCACGCAGCGCAAACTCTACTCCTCCTTCCACAAACTTCTGGCGTGTGCGGTGAACTGTCGATTCTCCTACATGTAGCATTTGGGCAATTAGTTCATCAGGATGACCTTCATCGGCTAGCAGCAGGATATGTGCACGCTTAAATGTCCTACTTGATGTCTGACCTTTCTCAATCAAGCTCAACAACTGTTGGTGTTCTTCCTTCGTGAGATTAACAATGTACTTTTCGGCCATTGATGCTCCTGGTTTTTCCCCAGTTTCTCAGGCAGGCGTTTACCTGTCAAAATTTCTGTGGTGGTCTACTAGCGTGAAAGCGACAAGAAAAAGCAAAGATACATATTTTAACACTTTGTATTCTCATTTTATGTCTCCATTGGCTTTTCGCAAAATTCAATTCACATTCGCCTAAATAAATAGTTTTGATCCACTTTGTAGGGAAATCAAAATAAAATATTATTGGTTCTTATTAGGTTAGAGTAATCAAAAGCCCGGTTGAGCCAAAGCAGCCGCGTGGTGAGCGAAATGATCGCCGATAAATGAGGCAATGAAATAGTAACTGTGATCGTAACCAGGTTGTGTGCGGAGAGTCAGGGGATGATTTACCTCTGCACAAGCTTGTGCAAAAACGTCGGGTTGTAATTGTTCGCCTAGAAACGGATCTGCATCTCCCTGATCGATCAAAATGGGCAATCTTTCTGGAGCAGATTTAATTAAATGCATCGGATCGTAAGCTAGCCAGTCAGATTTATTGGTGCCTAAATAATTCTGAAATGCTTTTTGTCCCCAGGGAATTAGGCTGGGGGTAACAATTGGAGAAAAGGCGGAGACACTTTTAAACATTCCGGGATTTTTCAGGGCGATCGCTAAGGCACCATATCCGCCCATTGAATGTCCGAAAATGCCCCGATTTTCTGCCATGACGGGGAAATTTGCAGCGATCGCTTCCGGTAATTCTGAAACTACATAGTCATACATCCGATAATGCTTTGCCCAAGGCATTTGCGTTGCATTGACATAGAATCCCGCACCCGTTCCCAAGTCCCAACTATCTTCTTCTCCAGGGAGATTACAGCCGCGCGGACTGGTATCAGGAGCAATCACAATGACACCGTATTGCGCTGCAAATTGCTGTGCGCCTGCCTTACTGATGAAATTTTGTTCCGTGCAGGTTAATCCACTGAGCCAATAGAGTACTGGACAAGATTGTGATTCAGCTTGGGGAGGAAGATACACGCCAAAATTCATCTCGCAGTCGAGGACAGTGGAGTAATGGCGGTAGACAGATTGCCAACCCCCAAAACTCCGGTTGCGGCTGACTAAGGTGAGGTTTGTCGGGACGGGTTGGTTCATGACTGATAATGCTGAATCATACTAAGTTCTGCGCGATCGAGAAGAACCCCACCCCCAGCCCCTCCCCGCCTGCGGGGAGGGGAGACATAGCCGCAGGCTATGGCGGGGTGGGGTTCTCTTAATTATGGGCAAGCCGGACATGATATTACGAATATAGAATCACAGAACGAATGCTCTTACCCGCGTGCATCAGATCAAACGCCGTGTTAATTTCCTCTAATGGCATCGTCTGAGTGATGAATTCATCCAGCTTAATTTCGCCTGCAAGATACCGTTCTACATAGCCGGGAAGTTGCGATCGCCCTTTGACTCCGCCAAAAGCAGAACCACGCCACACGCGCCCTGTAACCAGTTGAAACGGACGAGTGCTAATTTCTTCTCCCGCACCCGCAACCCCAATAATCGTTGATTCTCCCCAACCTTTATGACAAGCTTCCAGGGCAGCTCGCATCAAATTGACATTTCCGATGCACTCAAACGTATAATCAGCACCGCCATCCGTGAGTTCAACAATCACTTGCTGAATGGGCTGCTCGTAATCTTTGGGATTGATGCATTCCGTCGCCCCTAACTGCATTGCCAGTTCAAACTTACTGGGGTTGATATCTATGCCAATAATCCGCCCTGCTTGAGCCATTACGGCTCCCTGAACGACGCTTAAACCAATTCCCCCTAAACCAAACACCGCAACCGTTGAGCCTGGTTCTACTTTCGCCGTGTTCAATACAGCACCAATGCCTGTAGTAACGCCACATCCTAAGAGACAAACTTTTTCTAACGGCGCGGCTTTGTTGATTTTGGCGATCGCAATTTCGGGCAATACGGTGTATTCGCTGAACGTACTGGTGCCCATGTAGTGATAGATAGTTTCACCGTTCTTGCTGAAACGGCTGGTTCCATCTGGCATCAATCCTTTGCCTTGGGTGGCGCGGATTGCCTGACACAGATTGGTTTTTCCGGACAGACAAAACTTGCATTGCCCGCACTCTGGCGTATACAGCGGAATCACATGGTCGCCTGGTTGCACGCTGGTAACGCCAGCACCCACTTCTTCCACAATACCGCCGCCTTCATGCCCCAAAATCGTTGGGAAAATGCCCTCCGGATCTTTACCAGACAGTGTAAATGCATCCGTATGGCAAACACCTGTGGCAACAATCCGAACCAGAACCTCTCCGGCTTTTGGCCCTTCCAGGTCAATTTCTTCAATTTCTAGGGGCTTTCCAGTTTCCCAAGCGATTGCCGCGCGTGTTTTCATCGTGACTTCCTGCCAATTTTGCCTAGCACCCTATCATCCAGAATTTCGCCAGAGATAGCGAGAGCTGTAATTCTTACTTTAGCGATCGTCGTTGGTTTCGCGGGTGAAAGCGACCCAGAAGTTTTAAAAATACGTTTGTAAACACCCCCTCAATCCAAACATTGCTTGAATTAAGCCGACTTTCTTACTTGTGTCTTAGGATAGGCTTGCAAAATTCCTACTTTGGGTAAATAAGGATGTGGCACAAAAAAAGTTTGTGGTGGATCTTGGGAGGATTGGGAGGAAGTGCGATCGCTACCTTTGCTCTGCTCAATTTCTTCAGATGGCATCGTCTGCGTACCTATGAGAAGATTCCTGACTTGAGGGCTGTGCAATGGAATGGTAAAAACTTAGCCGGTACCGATTTTTCCCGCCAAATTTTCCGAGAGGCAGATTTATCGGAGGCAAATCTGCGACGGGCCAACCTCCAATGGACAGACTTCTCTGGTGCGGCGACTCGCCTGATTGACACCGACCTGCGCCAAGCCAACTTAACCAATGCTTTACTCTCCGGTACTCAAGCTACCAGAGCCAATTTCTCTGGAGCAATCCTGCGTCAGACAGACTTAAGCAACGCTAGCCTGAATGGTGCGCGTTTTAGAGGTGCAGATTTGCAGGGCGCGATTCTGATTGGGGCAAAACTGGTAGGGGCTGACTTCAGCGAAGTGAAGCATGATCCGGCTTATCTCGATCGAGCGGATTTGACCGATACGGGGATTACAGGATTTCGCGATACACGGCTTTGCAACGCCACCATGACAAATGGTGCAATTTCTAAACAGGGTTGCTTTTGGCCTTCCTACGATTTGAAGCAAGCAGCACAAGCTCAGGATTGGCGCTGGATGGATTCGGCAACCAGTTATCTATTTAAAGAGGCGGTGATTCCTGGGGATGCCAAGGCACTTGAGCAGACTGTAGACGAGATTACACCCGAACAAATCCGGGAAATGCCTTGCAAACATCTCAAAACGCTAGATCAACTTTGGCGACAAGCCAGTGGCGATCGCTTTGGGTTCGGCATTCAGCGGCGAATTTGGGAAAGTTCTCCAGTGAATCGAGATTACACCAAGTTCGGAGAAGCTGTGGGATGGAAGCAAAACGGGACTTGGCTCAAATTTAATGATTTAACCGCTAAAGAGTCCGCTTCCAAGGGCAGTGTTCTCCCAATCGGTCATTTTCCCTGGCACTCTTGGCAAGTTCTGGAACCTACTAAGACCGAGCCTACTCGCTTTCGCCGTGTGGGATTTGGGGAATGGATGGCACACTTGAAAGCTTGTAAAATTTGACCAAGCTGCAATACACCAAAGCGAAGTTTCTCTCAGAAGTCGGCAAGCAGACAGAGGTGTTTTTGCAGTTCTCTATTGTCGCTGGCGAAAGAGGTGCCGCTGATGCCGAGCGCGATGTGCGCGGCTTTGCAGTAAAGTTCTATACCGGAGATATTAACAACAGTTCTATATTGATATTGTTAATCAGCCACAGCACTCTCTCGGCTTTATTTTTTCATGGCAGTTGCGACCCTCTTGCTGAGGATGACTTAAACGTATAGCAGCTTAGAATCTGTCCAACTAAACCACCGCATTGAGATTAAGTGCTGATTGATTCACAATTTGCATCCCAATTTTAGTTTGTTCTAAACCACTTGCTGTTTCTACCGATCCCTGTTTCAAATTATTCATCACTTCTACGACTTGCTCAATCGCCAGAGCTTGCTGCTTAGCCGTGAGAGAAATTTGTTGACTGCGTAATACGACATCATTAATTGCTGTTATTGAGTCTTGTTGATTGTTTAAAACAACTTCCTCAATCGCTTGAATCACGCTGTTATATGCTTCCAAGACAACATCATTGATTGCTTGAGTAACATTTGTGGAAGACTCTAGAACAACATCATTAATTGCTTGAGATACTTTAGCGAAAGCCTCTGCTGTCTCTCTGGACATTTCAATCGTTTCATCGGCATCCTTCTTACCCCGTTCCGTCACTATAACTGTTAAATTTATTGATTTTTGAATATCAGAGATCAGCGTGTTTATCTTTTCTGCTGATTTTTTGCTTTGGTCGGCTAATTTACGAATTTCGCTAGCAATAACAGTAAAACCTTTACTGTTTTCTCCTGCTCGTACAGCCTCTACTGCGGCATTTAAAGCTAGCATATTTGTCTGATTAGATATTCCTGTAACTAAGGCGCTAATATTGCCAATCTGATTAGTTTGCTCGCTCAGACTCAAAATATGGTCTGCGATCGCAACAACTTTTTCTTTCAATTCTGACATTCCATTTACAGTTTTTATGACAGATTGATTGCCTGATGCAGCTAAGGATAGTACCTGCCTTGAACCTGTTGCTGATGATTCTGCTAAAGCTAAGACTTGATTTGCACCTTTGGTTGATGATTCTGCTAAAGCTAAGACTTGATTTGCACCTTTGGTTGATGATTCTGCTAAGACTAATAGTTGTCTCGCACTTTCTAACGATGCTTCTGCTTGTTCTGATGCTTGCCGAGCTGATGCATTTAATTCATTCATCGTGGCACAGGCTTGATTAACGGCAACAGCTTGGTTGCTTGCTATACGTTCTTGTTCTTCTACAGCAGTAGAAATTTCTGTAGAAGAACTAGCCAGCGCACTAGTCACGTCATTAATCGGTCGGACAACCTTTTTAGAAATAAACCATAAAGTAAAACAAGCTAAACCTATTGCAGCAGCAGTGCCGCCTAAAGAAATAAAATTTGATATTTCTTCGGCTCGTTTAGCTTCTTCTTTCCTTTTATCCAGTAGTTCATTTTCTATGGCAATCATTTCGCCAATCTCGTCGCGAAGATTATCCATAACTTGCTTC
This sequence comes from Coleofasciculus sp. FACHB-1120, assembly GCF_014698845.1. Taxonomy (NCBI): domain Bacteria; kingdom Bacillati; phylum Cyanobacteriota; class Cyanophyceae; order Coleofasciculales; family Coleofasciculaceae; genus Coleofasciculus; species Coleofasciculus sp. FACHB-1120. The sequence goes on from NZ_JACJTV010000022.1 coordinate 6,014, forward strand.
CCTTTACCAGAAAGCACTAAGGCTCTTAATTCTGTTTCTTTACCTGCTTTCTTTAAGAAAATAGTTTCCGCTAATTCTGAAATTTTTTCTTGAGATAAATCTTCAATATTAGCCAAGTTTTCCAATTGCTTGGGGTTGTCTTGTACAAGTTTTTGTATTTCTTTGAAGTCTTTATTTATTATTTCAAGAGCTTTGTTATAAGGTTCTAAGAAAGTATCCCTCCCCGTAATAATGAAACCTCTTTGACCTGTTTCTGCATCAACTAGATTTTTTTCCAACCCCCCCAGTTTATCTTTAACTTCATAAGTGTGTGTTACCCAGTCTACTGCTTCTACCAGAGTATTTGTACTGATTTTAGAAGTAATACCTATACCAACCATCAGCGCCATAACTGTTCCAAAGCCGACTTGGGTAACTTGACCGAGCTTAATTTTATTTTCCATATCTAGCTATCTCAATTTATTGATTACTGATATATTAACAATCAGTAAGTTATTGACAACAACCGCAAAACTACGGTGTCCCCTAGTTTATCCATATAAATCATTAAGAATTTTTATTAAGCAATATTTTTTTAAATAAATAGAATTGTGCCCTATCGAGCTGAGATTAGGTTGTTTAAACTCAAGCAAACAAACCCCAGCAAAATTTATCTGTCTTACACTAAACGAAATAAAAAATTTAACAATTACTAAGCAAAAAAGCGAATCAGTGAAATATTTATGTAGTTAATTGATAGGCTGACAACTTGAGATAGAAAAGACTGTTCGTAAATAGATATGAAGGGAAGATATAGCAGGAGATATAATAACCGATACAAGATGTAACAAATGAGTCAACTCTTTTACAACAGTGACGTTAACAACGAGGAATGGTAACGGATTGAACCTTTGTTGCTCCGTGCCAAGCCTTTTTGTAAACACTGAAAGGTTAACTTACAAGAGATTTTGAATGTTATTGTCTACCGAGCGGATAATGCGATTAAATGGCGCAATTTACCCCGCGATTTTCCAGCGTGGCAAATAGTCTATGGCTACTATCGCTTATGTAAAATTGGACATCTGGGAGCTTTCTCAATACAGCCCTGGCGCAGCAAGTACGAGTCATCAAGGGACGGCAGGGTCAACCCAGTTTAGCTATAATTATCCATCTAAGAGCCTCTGTCAGACTCTGACGCAGGAAAGAGCCTGTTCTAGGGTAGAGATACGCTATTATTCGCATGACGGCGATCGCCAGTTATTCCGTTGATAGACTAATCCCCGCTAATCTCCACTAACATCTCGCCTGTTCGCAAAAGCTCTAAAGCTTCAGGTAATGTTGCACTCAAAATCTCTTGCAATCGCGTATTAGATGTATTGCCACACGTCAACCAGATAATTTGTGGCGGTACCCCGTAGCGATCGACCAAATCAACAAAATCTCTGTCCTTGGTCATAACGATCGCTCCTTGCGCTTTTGCTGCTTCAAAAATCTCATAATCTTCAGCATCTCTCAGACCAATATCGCGCAAGGCTACTGCTGTCACCCCAAATGTATTCGCGATCCAGGGTGCAATTCCAGGCGACAGTTGTGCATCTACCCAAATCGTCATGCCACCAGAACTGGATGATCGACTTTACGCGCCGCGTAGGTGAGTGCTGCTTTCAGATCCTCCATTTCCAGATCGGGCATTTCCTCCAATATTTCTTCGGCACTTAAACCAGCCGCAAACAAGTCCAGCACATCTGATACCCGAATTCTCATACCCCGAATGCAGGGACGACCTCCACACTGCTTTGGATTAACTGTAATTCTCTCAAGCAAATTTGGCATTCGATTTTGCTCCGAAATAAATCCTTATCTCAGTGTGGATCGAGTTTACCTAAGTTGCAAATTCAAAAAATCTGAAGATGCGATCGCTCATTTCTGCTTCAAACTAACTGTCCTCTAACTGGTTTGTGCGTTCTTTTCGCCTGGTCAAGGACTCAATAAAATCAAAATATTCAATTTTAAAGCAAGTGTTAAAAAGCTTCTCAACTGCTACCCAGTTTTCCCTTTAGGATCTCTTCCATTTCCCTCAAATCTTCTTCCGTCTTAGGAAATCGATATTTTTGGCTATTAGGATTCCTGCGTTTAATCAGAGCCTCAATTGCTTCATCATCCTCTCGGTGAGCCAAAACATAGGCTCTCAGTTCTTGACGGGTCATTTTGCTAAAGTCAGGCTTCATCATTAAAGCTCCATTGACCATCGGAAAAAATTAGAATTTCCAAACTCTCAGTTACACCAGCAAGGATAAACACTATCTTGGTGTTCTGGTTATACCGAAATACATGAATAGGCTGATATCCATTTGAGAGCATCTGGCATACTCTGACACAGGCAAGAGCCTGTTCTGCGGTAGGCATACGCTGTTATTCACATGATAGCGAGTATCACCATACCGTAAAAGATGTACTTTACTGGCTTGAATTGACTGAATAATCATCCTACAGACATCGCGCGATCGCACTCAAGCCGCCAGAGAGTCAAAGTTGCGATCGCTAAGCTGCAAGAGGACATTTGTATCTACGAGATAGATCGAAGTTATGGATGCTCCTCGTAAATATCTGCATGACTGACCGCACAATCGGATAATAAGGGTACATTCGTTCCAATAATTTTCGCTAGTTCCTCAGATAGCTGGTCTGCAATATCTTCAAAGATGGACTCATCAATTTCTGCTGTAGACTCACCGATATCTAACTGATTTGAGCGTTCTTCCTGCCAGGTCAAGAATTCGACAAAATTTAGCACCTCATGTAACTTAGGTTGAGGCAGATGATGTAATTTTCTAACAACGTTGTCAATTAAAGGTTCCATAGCCTACTGGAACTGGTAATCGAACTTCTCTTAGGCTACGAAATTCGCCGACTCGCCGACAGGTAAAAATAGCCAAAGTATCGCTAGTTCTGCCGTCGATACCGAGACAACTTTGAGATATAGCTGTTGAGCGATCGGATTGTTTCTGTTGTAGCTCTAGGATAAACTGAGTTGATTAAAAGGGGTAAAAGAAGCTATTTTCTGTTAGCTATATAACGACTAAGAGCGGCGGTGGCAGATGATAACCTCAAACTCAACACTATGGGCTTCTTTCAGTCCGTTACACTAACTTGTTAGGCATTCGCTATTGTCGGGATGATTCGGTAGATTTCCGCAGTTCCACGAACTCTTCGTCCGTCAGAAGCCCGGTTTCCCCAAGTCTCTCGTTGATTCTTCGGCTCGTAACATCAATCTCATGGACGGCATGGGCATAGCAACAGTATGGCAATACAAACTCAATGACAAATGGTTGTTTCTCTACTGCTGACCGTACCCACACCTCACCTGGTATATCAAATACCATGTAGATATCCTTACGATTTTCTACCCCAAAAATCTCTGTAATCGCTGCAATGAGCTTATTGATTGCAATTGGTGCTACAAGCTCGAAATCATAATTTTCATTGTAATGAATACTCTGATGTCGAATTGGCTTTAAGTCACGGAATAGGTTTATTGCATTTTCAGGAATTAGTTTCCAATCAAAAATTAAAGATAGCATTTTTTCCCAGTCATCAAAACTGGCTTTATCATAAATTTTCTTATAATCGCGATGTGATGTGAAATACCTTCGAGTCTTCAACACAAGTCGGTTTAAAAGTCTTTCTGCCAAACAACAAGCAGACGTTACAGCCGGGTAGAAGTATCCCATGCAATAAGTGTTGATAATCTGCTGAATCTTCTGCGGATACTCATCAATAAGACCTATGGGCGGGTAATCAATTTTATTCCACCGCTCCAACTTTTCTTTAAAATTAATATGTCCAAGTTCGGCTTTTAGTTGTTCTTCAATGCTTGTAGAGGATTCCTCCATCCCTGGAGAAGCATAAATTCTGCGTCGTGTATCAACATAGAAACTAAAGAGACGATATCTACGGTCTAGGGCGGGGCACAAGAAGTTTATAGGTTCCTCACCTCGACTCTGTTTTTCAGTGACTGTGACTGGAATAGTATGATTGTCACCACAGACTGGACAGACTACATCAACATTCAACATATACAAATCTTTTATCCCTAATCCTATAGTTTTTATGCGTAACTCTTATTAGACTAGCTTTTTCTTTCAGTATAGTCCGCTGATTTGGGTGAATATACCGTAACTTATTGCCGTATCACCCCAATCTAGATGGACAGATTGAAGAATCTTTCAGCGAAAAAGGTATTTCACGCTAAATCCATTACTGAGCCAATCAGTGAACATTAGGCAATCTCACCTGCCGAAAATTTTTCCAGGTGGATACGCCTGCACTGAGAAAAGAAGACATCGCGCTCGCGCTAGAAGCTGTCTAGATCTTCCCGTTACCCGATGAAGCCATCTGCCGATGATATGTTGATTTGCATTAGAGATCTCTCTCTTGCTATCAGGCGTAAACTACAACCGGAACTCGCTTAAATGCAGGTATCCCAGACTGCTTATCTATACGCGCTTTAAAGATGACATTGACTTCGGGATAGAACATCATTGCTGCTCCTTGACGCACCGCACCAAAGATAATTTCAACATTCTCTAACTTGCCTGCATCACCCTGCACCGTCACTCGCTGATGCTCCTGCCATCCTGCTTGTTTTGCATCAGATGGGTTTATTAAAATGCAGTTGCGGTGCGGCATTCCGCGATATTTGTCATCTGGTTTGTAAACTACTGTATTGTGTTGCGAGTAGCTGCGTCCCGTCATTAATGCTAATACAATCGCCTGCGTTGATTCCGGCACTCCAAACTCTTTTGCTTCCGGTAAATGCAATTGGGGTAATGGCGTGACAAACATATTCGCTTTACCGGACGGTGTAGCAAATTTAGGTTCATTGAAAATGCGTCCGGCGATAGTAAATTCTTCCTTTGTTTCATCAATTGTCGCCATCTGCTCAAAGCCGGGAATCGTTTTGGCAATCAGTTGGCGGACATATTTAGTATCTTGCAGTTTGCGCCAATCAACCGGATCGCTGCCAAGAATCTGATGTGCTAATTGAGTGAGAAATTCCACCTCGGAAATCAAATCCGCATTCTTGAGATGGGTTTTCCCAACATCATTCAGCCGCACAAAATTGTTGCCCGATTCCGTAGTAGTTTGGTGCGGATTTTCAAAGCGGTTAAAAACGGGAATGATGATGGTATTTTTCTGCGCTAAACCGTGAAAGTGTCCTAAATTCGGTTTAGTGGCGAGGTAGATGATGGTTTCAATATTGCCTAAAGCACGCTTTGCTTGATTTAAATCCGGGTTGGCTGCATACAGATTTCCACCCAGGCAAATCAACGTATCTACTTTGCCTGCATCAGCCGCATCAATTAAGTCGCGGGCGCGATATCCAGGGTTGCGATTGAGCGATCGCCCTAGCAATTTCTCTAGCGCTTCTTGAATCTCTTTTTTGAGCTGGACTGTGACTCCCATCGAGCCAAAACCCTGGACGTTGGAGTGTCCCCGGATCGGCATAGTACCGCCGCCTTCTTTGCCCGCATTCCCTGTCAGCAGAGCCGTGTTAGCGATCGCATAGATGTTATCCACGCCGTTTTCTTGCTGCGTTGCACCCATCGCCCAAGCAAACACCACGCCTTTTGAAGAGGCGATTATTTCGGCGGCGACTTCAATCTCCTGCTGGGAAACACCGCAAGTTTGCGCGATCGCATCCCACGAAATAGAGCCAGCATAATCGACAACCGCTTCCCAACCCTCAGCATGGGCGCGAAGATAATCTGTTTGAATTAAGTTGCGTTCGATTAGCGCTTTTTGGATGCCGATAAATAGCGCCACATCGCTACCGGGAATTGGTTGCAGATAAAGTGAGGAAATTTCCGATCCGGTAAATAGCGACTTGAGGGGAAATGCTGGGGATGCAAACTTGACCAACCCGACTTCCACTACTGGATTAACCACAATAATTTTGCCACCGCGATCGCGCAACTCGATCAGTTCGTTCATCAAGCGCGGATGGTTAGCAGGCGCATTCGACCCGATTAGCACCACGCAGTCTGCCTTTTTCAGGCTATCCAGACTCACCATTGAGGTGCCAGAACCAAACATCTGCTTCAGTCCCACCGTCGAGGGGACGTGGCACAAATCCGAGCAATCTGCCAAATGATTTGATCCCAGCGATCGCATCATCAGTTGCAGCAGATAAGCCGCTTCATTCGACGATCTCCCGGAACTATAGGAAGCGACTCGCTCCGGGGACTTGCGAAAACCAGCTTCGCTAATCTCGTAAATCTCCTCCCAAGAAATTCGCTCGTAATGAGATTTCCCTTCGCGCAGAATGACCGGAAAACTGAGACGACCCAGCCGATCCGCTTCCAAGGAAGTTAACTGCTGGAGTTCGGCGATACTGTGGCTGTCGAAAAAATGGGTCGGAACGGGTGGTTGCAACTCTGCGGAAATTGCCTCTACGCTTTTGGCGCAGCGTTGCATCGTTTCCCCCAACTCGTTTGCGAAGCCACCCTTTTGTCCCCCCGTTCCCCAAGCACAGGACAAGCAAGCACTTTTATGCAACAACGTTTGCCAGAGTTTTGGCCCTTCGGGTGATAGGGTATGCTCTGCCCAATATTGTACGACGGGCAAACCGCCACCCATTTCTGGAGCGTTGCTGGTTGCTTTCGTTGCGTCTTCTGGTTTAATATCTGCGTCCATACAGCTTCCTCTTGAATGCAGCGCCACTCATCCGTCAGCCTGGAATGCGTTTTCTCCCTCGGAATTTATCTTGAGCTAAATACTATCTAGAGGGACTTGAAATCAGCGTAACTCATCAAAACTTCTCTCGCACGATTGTATGGATGTGCGATCGCTGAGAGTTTTTTCCCTAGAAAAATAGCTTCTCAAACATCGTCTAACTATTTCAATCGTAGCGCTGGGATCTCAGTCTTTAAGCAGATTTTCAGATGCCTTCCCCTAGCCTGCAACTGCTCTGTGAAATAATGGGGACACAACTGTTCCTAAAATTTTTATGACCATTTCTCACAGCCAGGGCTATCTCGTCACGATCATTTGCGAAACGGTATTGCAAGATCGCCTAGTTAAGCTGCTCAGCGGATTGGGTGCTTCTGGCTACACTATTATTCCAGCCAAGGGCGCTGGTAGTCACGGTAAACGTATGGGAGATATCGCTGGCTATAACACCAACATTGAAGTCAAAACCATTGTGTCAAAAGAGATATCAGACCAATTACTAGAAGACCTGAAGGAGTTTTCGAGCAATCATGCCTTGATTGCCTTTCGTCAAAAGGTAGATGGCTTGTTTGATTAAGTAGTTGAATCTAAACTCTGACTGGGGCAATAGATTTCAATTTGTCGAGTTCTAGGAGCGATTAATCAGTTTAAACGGCTGCCATTGTTGATGTATTCCTGCATCTTTATGCGGAGTTCTTCAGTACAGTCGTTTTCTGATGCAAGTTCCAATACGAAGTCTCGCAGATGGAGGCAAAGCCTTGACGTTAGACCGCGAAATACACTGCTACATTAGTCTCAACCCCAAAACTGTTTAGTATTTTTCTCGCTATGCAACTCATCTAATACATCTCTAATTTCAAGCCAGCCATCTGAAAGTGTATAAAAATCTTTTTCCGGCGGACGAACGGGCAAACTTTCATATGCTTTTGAATCATTTAACTTAGAAATATTCTTCATAATCGAAAATAAAATTTCTGTCCCCAACTTTTGAGCTACTTCTTCAGCTTGAAAAATCGTTATATCATCTGATGTAAAACTTCCGTGTAGAAGCTCATTCCTAACTTTAATAAACTGAGGAGTACCTTTGCTATTCATGTATTTTTTCCAGTCAATATTTAAATCATCTACGAAAAATCGGATAACAGTTGAGAGGTATGGTGTCTTACCACTACTTGAAATGTTGGCTTTCTTGAGATTGTTAACCGAATCTTTCGTCAAATCTACAAGCTGATTATTTTGCGAACTTGCACTTATTAGCTTTGAGAGACCATTCATTTTCCAAAACCAGTAGGAATAAAAATATTCAATTGCAGAACATGCAGCCATTAATTTTAACTCAACGCTGGATTCATAAACCGTTATTTTTAAGTGTTGTATTCCTCGGCTGAGTTGTTTGCTTAAAGGACAACATTCAAGAAATGAGGTAACATTACCTAGAAAATGAATTCCCTGGGTAGGCCAAGATTTGCTAATCCTAGGTATTCTTCTTCTCTGCCAAATAGGAATTACCCGACCATAGACATATTTATTTTGAGAGTAAATCGAATAATCATAGTAGATTGGTAAAATCTCATAATCGCAGATAATACTGAGAAAAGCACAAGCATCATTAATAACATGCTCCAAATGTCTAGCTAAAGAAACTTCAATTTCTTTGGCTTCATGGATAATCAACTTATTTATATGCTGGTTTATTAATGGAACTCTAACATCTATAAAACTAAGTCTATAGAGAGTATCTATGTTTCTTCTATAAGAGATATTGTGATCTTTGTGAACGATATATTTTTTACCACACTTAACTTCGTATCCTGAACTCAAGGCACAATATAAACTTGGTTTATCTATTATCCTAGTAGCGTTCCTGCTTTGCCGCTGAGGAGTATTCTCAAATTCTGTTCCAAAAATCTCATCTATTGCTGAAAACTCGTCATTTAAGTAAGCTCGCAATTGAATGAAATAATCGGGTTTTTCTTCGGAAGAAACATCTTTCGATAGCCCTGAATAAGTTACGAATCTTGCTGTGTAAAAGTTTGTTGTTCCGTTATTAATATCAAAAGGTGGTCTAGAATAGCCAATTAGAAATATACTCGGTTGAATAATCAGAATTTGCTGCCTCTCATCGTGCATCTTTTCAGCAATTTTTAACCGCTCATCATCAGCAATACCTTTCCAGATTAGCTTTACATCTATCTCGGCTTCTTCTACGAAGATAAGGCGCAAGCTAATTGTTATTGATTGGATAGTGTCGCCAATTAGAAGTTTGGCATCACCATGATATGTCCAATCTCCTGGAAAACCACCTAACCATCCTGGATGAGTCATATGAAGTAGATGTTTATGGATGCGTTATAACTCTTGCAAGTTACTAACCGAGAATACAAAGTTTTCACTAAGGTTTTGTCATTTCTACTCTAGCCTGTCTCATCATTACCTGCAAATTATTGCTCTACAAATAGCCCCAGAGTGACCTTACTTCAAAGACTGGATGGTTAACCGCTGACGGTTTTTCACAGATGGTTTTACAATTGCAAGGGCAATCGTACCTCACAAATAACCTCCCAACCAAAGCCTAACCAAGGACTTCCACTTACTTGAGCATCAGCACCCAACAGATAAGCTTCCAACTACGTCCCAACAGAGGGATTAAGTTAACTATTGATTATGCCGCAACTGCGGTATAACTTTCTTTATGGGTGTATATTGCTGCAAAAGGCTTTTGTATATCAAGCCACACTCCCTATTACTTGCTATCAGAGTCTCCCTTTCTCTGGGGGGTACGTCGCGCAATTCGGCTCAAGGACATGAGCCGCAAGACAAAAAAGAATTATATCTACTACATACTGGAATACATTTACTGTCATCACTAACGGCATCCTCAAGAACAAAATGCGATCGCGCCTAGGCGCATTCCTTTTGCAACCCTACCGATATCTCTCGTCCGCTCCATCAATTTATTAGCCTGCGCCGCTATGATGCAACTGCAAAATCTGTGTACTGTCGCATCTTAGGTTCGTGGAATGCTAACACAATATCTTCTTTAGGGACACCTGCACGAACTAAGTCAGCGGCAATGCCATCTTCAGTCCAATCTTCTTCGATCCAAAACTTACTATCACGAATACGAACATAGACGGTCATGCCAGCAATGCGATCGCCTTTCTGCCAACCAAGATTCATCCAGATATAATGTCCCTTTGGTTCATCCACAATCAAGAATGTCTTAATGTCTCGATTCGGACGGCGGTTGCACAATTCTAAATACTCAGACAATATCTGTTTCATCAACTTGGGATACTCAATTAATTTATCCATTGCGTAATTTCCTCTGCCTCTATATTTACGACAATGAGTGGAAGCTGGTGTTTATTGAGAATGAGTTGAATTACATCTTGCTTGAAAAAGGTGTTATGAGCGACTGTACTGACAGCAACATAAGTCACAAGTAGTTAAGCTGGTTCGCATTGGCGATCGCAAAGCCTCTACAAAGTAGAATCGCATCATCAAAGACAGCATCAAAAAACGTCTTCCAGAAACAAAAAAATGCGATCACGTCTTTAACTGTTGCTTAAAGCCATTGTCAATTGCCGATTAGATTTTGCGCTATGTCTGCGCTCAAGTTCTAGTAAACCTTCTTTAAGACGGACTCCACCTCTAAAACCTGTAAGTGTGCCGTTGCTGCCAATAACACGATGGCAAGGCACAATAATACACAGAGGATTTTTACCGTTGGCTGCTCCCACAGCACGCGCTGCTGTTGGCAATCCTATTTTTCTCGCCAGTTCTCCATAAGATATCGTTTGACCGTAAGGAATCGACTGTAGGGCTGTCCAAACCTGCTGTTGAAACACCGTACCTATGGGGGCAAGTGGTAGCGTGAATTGATACAATTCGCCATTGAAATATGCCTGAAGTTGATCAACGGCGTCACCGTCTAGCTTCTTTTGGAAATGCCAAGTGGCTTCTGGAGACTTTGCAGCCAGTCCTTCTTGAAAGTCTATTGCCACTAGCCCAACTGAGTTTTGCGCGATTAAGATACGTCCCAGAGGGCTATCCATGTAGGTATAGAAAATTGAATCAGAAATCATAAAAATTCCTTTTTGCTTAGATTTTCCAGAACGCGATCGCCTGCAATTCTAGATAGAATTTTGGCATGGATTCACATCTGTGCATCATGGGAATGCGTTGGCGAAGCCCACTGAAAGTATCGCTTGTCAGCAACCCATACCATCGGTCAACCCAACAAATATTTATAAGAGTTGGATTGGTTTCCTTAAACGCCACGACGCAAGGACGCGGAAACTCCCGCTTGTGACTCGCCAACCTCTGTGGATTTTAAATTTTTAGCTCTAATTGCTACATCTCGCCAGCAGCCTTTTTTGAGCAGAAATGGACGGTTGCAAAAAAAATCCCCTGGCAGAAATGCCAGGGGATGAAAGTGCTAAATCTTAGCTAATGAATTGGGTAACTCATGCCCTTAGGCGACAGGAAGTAACTCTCGCTGTTCGGATTTGACTACCTGAATCTGACCGTCATCGTCAACATCAATGATGGCTGTGTCTCCATCTTGAATGGTGCCAGATAGCATGGCTTCAGCCAAGTTGTCTTCCAGGAGTCGCATAATCGCCCGACGCAGCGGTCTTGCACCGTAAGCAGGACTGTAGCCTTCGGTAACGACACGGTCTTTGAAGCGATCGCTTACTTCCAAAGTAATTCCCTGTTCGGTCAAGCGTTCGGCGATTTCGCGCAGCATGATTACAGAAATTTGCTTCACTTCGTCCTTCGTCAACTGACGGAAGACAATGATCTCGTCGAGACGATTGAGAAACTCAGGACGGAAGTATTGCTTGAGTTCTTCATTCACCAAAGCGCGAACGTGGTTGTATTGCGCCTCAGCTTGATTGTCAGTTACCTCGAAGCCTAAACCGCCGCCGCCTTTCTCAATGACTTTAGAACCAACGTTGGAGGTCATGATAATCAAGGTGTTCTTGAAGTCTACTGTGCGACCTTGAGCATCGGTCAGGCGACCGTCATCCAAGAGTTGCAGCAGCATATTGAACACATCGGGGTGAGCTTTTTCGATTTCGTCGAATAGTACCACGGTGTAAGGCTTGCGACGCACTGCTTCAGTTAACTGACCGCCTTCGTCGTATCCCACGTATCCAGGAGGCGAACCAATCAGCTTGGAAACCGTGTGGCTTTCCATGAATTCCGACATATCCAGGCGGATCATGGCTTCTTCGGAACCGAAGAAGTAAGCAGCTAAGGATTTCGCAAGTTCCGTCTTACCGACTCCGGTGGGGCCAGAGAAGATAAAGCTGGCGATGGGACGGTTGGGGTCTTTTAGACCAACGCGGGCGCGGCGAATCGCCTTAGAGGCGGCGGTGACAGCTTCCTCTTGACCGATGAGACGCTGGTGCAAGGTATCTTCTAAGTGCAGCAGCAATTCCGATTCGGATTCGGTGAGTTTGCTGACAGGAACTCCAGTCCAGGAAGCAACGATTTGAGCGATGTCCTCTTCGTTAACAACTGGGGAATCTTCGGGGTTAATGACTTCTGTCTTTTTGTTGTCAGAAATCGCCTTCAACTGTGCCTCAAGCTCCAACTCGCGATCGCGCAGTTGTCCCGCTTTATCAAAGTCTTGAGCCTTCACAACCGCTTCTTTCTCTTTGGTCACTTCACGCAGTTCGCGCTTCAGTTGTCCAGTACCAGAAGACTTGCTGTTTCTCAGATGGACGCGAGAACCCGCTTCATCAATCAGGTCAATTGCCTTATCCGGCAGGTAACGGTCTGAGATGTAGCGATCGCTCAAGCTGGCGGCTGCAACCAGAGCAACATCAGAGATTTTAACTTTATGGTGCTGCTCGTAGCGATCGCGCAGACCAAATAAAATCTCGATGGTTTCACTGACGCTGGGTGCGCCTACCATAATCGGCTGGAAGCGACGTTCTAAAGCCGCATCTCGCTCAATATGCTTGCGGTATTCGTCCAGGGTGGTCATTCCCATGCACTGCAACTCGCCTCGCGCTAATGCTGGCTTGAGGATATTCGCCGCATCCATGCCACCTTCGGTTGAACCCGTACCAATCAGGGTATGCACTTCGTCAATGACCAGAATGACGTTCCCCGATGTCCGAACTTCATCCACAATTTTCTTGAGACGTTCTTCAAATTCGCCCCGGAATTTGGTACCCGCAATTAGCGAACCCATATCCAGACCGATCACCTGCTTATCTTCCAAAAAGCCAGGAACGTCTTTATTCACAATCCGCTGAGCTAAACCTTCCGCGATCGCAGTTTTACCAACTCCTGGCTCTCCAATCAACACCGGGTTGCTCTTGGTGCGGCGAGCTAATATCTGGATAGCGCGTTCGATTTCTTTGGCGCGACCAACGACCGGATCGAGCTTGCCTTGTGCAGCGAGTGTCGTCAGATTCGTGCCGAACTCATCTAACGTTGCGGTTTTGCGATCGCCACGTCCGGATGTCGAACGATCTTCTCCACTACCCGCAGAGACGGCTGTGACTTCTCCCAACATCCGAATCACGGCGGTACGGAGGTTATCGGGGTTAGCGTTCAGGTTTTGCAGCACTTTTGCGGCAACTCCTTCCCCTTCTTGAATCAGCCCTAGTAGCAGGTGTTCCGGGCCTATATAGTTATGTCCGAAAGCCTTTGCTTCGACAAAAGCTTGCTCGAAAACACGCTTCACCTTAGGGGTAAAGGGAATTTCAGAAGGTACAAAGCGAGATCCTCGACCAATAATTTTTTCTACCTCAATCCGGCATGCTTGGAGGGTGATGCCTTGATCGATCAGGACTTTTGCCGCCACACCCGTGCCTTCTGCAATTAATCCTAAAAGGAGTTGCTCGGTGCCCACGAGGTTGTGTCCCAGGCGACGTGCCTCTTCCTGGGATAGCATGATTACCCTAACGGCTTTGTCTGTGAAATGTTGAAACATAGCAACTTTCCTCTACCGAGCTGTTTAGGCGATGGGTGAAGTGGCATTTCCCCATGCATAAACTTTTATGTACTTGCTTAATTAACAATGTATCTCTACCCTGATAGCGATCGCAGTGGGCACAACCGTATGAAACAGGTGTAGTTGCCGCCTATGCATAGGTTTGGAGCGCGATGCATGTATGGCGAAAGAAAATATACCTCGGTAGTTATAAATTGCAGGTATATAAATGTAGGGGTGAATTTAAAATCCTTCCCTACCGTCGCCAACCTTCAACCGGGAGCGGCTTCATTAATTCTTATAAACTTAATAATACTTATTATTAAGCCCCCATACATGGCTCCCTGTATTCGTAGCTTAAGATACTAATTAGAGTTTTACCCACTAAAAGTGTCGGGAAATCTTATATTTCTACCTCGCGGTATATTTTTTTTGAACCGGCTCCCTTAACAGTTCTTCACCAATCATCCAAAATCCTCATTTATCGTAGAGAAGCTGTGCAAGGACGTGGTTAGGATGATTTGAGGGATATCACTGTAAAAATTTCTTGCCTTCTGAATCTGCCTTTTGAATGGCAAAATCAACTAATTTCCTCCCAATCCCTTGATATGCGAACGATAGTATTTCTACACGTCGATATGCGCTAGAATGCCTCATTTTTATCATCTTTGCTGCTGTATAATCCAGTTCATCTACTTTTTGGGAAGCATCATCAACGGCAAGCCGATAGCAAACTTCGGTCATTCCAACCAGTCAGAAAGTAATTTTAGAAAAAATACTGTTTTTCCTCAAAATTAAGGGAAATCCAAAACTGACTTGTTTAGAGAAGCTTTCGTAGGCAAAAACTGTATAGACTAGATTAATCGCTTCATAAAAAGTCTGATAAACAAGGATTTAAGGTGCATTTTCGAGAAAATGGGTAATCGATGAAAAGTCATTAGTTGTTAGTGGAGGACTCATGACTAATAACGAATAACCAATAACCGAAATGTTGCCAACTGCCCTAATTTATACGCCTGAATTTGCTATACACGATCCTGGTCAAATTAGGGTCGAAGGAAATAATTTATATCACCGGGTAGCGGGGCAAGATTTGCTTGACCCAGTTTACACGTTAGACCAAATTCAGTTTCCTTACCCAGTCGTTAGTCCGGTTCCCCACCCGGAATCCAGTAGTCGCCTGACAGCCGTAATGGCAGCGCTGAGGGGTTTTGGGTTAAGCCAGCAGATGACTCTTCTTGAGCCAGAATCGGCAACGGAAGAGGATTTACAGGCGGTACACACATCGGAATACATTGCTCAAGTCCGGGCAATCAGTGCGGCTGGCGGGTATTTGGCTGAGTCTACCTATGTAAGCCCCGGCTCTTACAAAACCGCCTTGATTTCCGCTGGGGCAGGAATTAGCGCCCTCAAGGGCATTTTGTCCGGGCAGATTCAAAGCGCTTTGTGCTTAAACCGTCCGCCTGGACACCACGCCGGACGCGAAAAAGCGGGTGGTTTCTGCTTATTTAATAATGCAGCGATCGCAGCCAAGTATTGCTTAAAAAAAGGGGGTGTAGAGCGTGTTTTAATCTTGGATTGGGACTTGCATCACGGAGATGGCACCCAAGATATCGTACAGGACGACCCGCGTATCATTTTTTGCTCCCTCCACCAATTCGGCGCAGAGCTTTACCCGCAAACCGGCAATCTGGAGGATATTGGCGCACAAGGTAACATTATTAACCTGCCGCTACCCGCGAAGCTAGCAGATGAGGAGTATTGGGCGTTGTTCCAAAGTATCATCCCGGCTCTGATTGCCCAGGCTAAACCCGATATCGTGATTGTATCAGCGGGGTTTGATGGACACTTCGATGATATCAATCATCTTTACCTATACGATCCTGGCGCAGGCTTGTGCCTGAGTGCCCAACTTTACTACAACCTAACCCGTTTAGTCGCAGAAGCGATCGCCTCCTTGGGTGGGCATTACCTGCTGTTGTTAGAAGGTGGCTACGATGCCACGAATTTGGGCAACTGTCTAGTGAATACGTCTGCGGCAATGTTGGGTTTGCCGCTTGTCATTGAAGAAACTCTCCCCCACAGAGAAATGGAGTCTTCTTTTAACTTGGAGAAATATATTGCAAGACTCAACGCAGTACAGCTAGGTCGTTGGCAATTCTCTCGATAGTCATCACTCACTCCTTAGCCTTCAGCCCTCACTTCTTAGAAGCGCTTTTCATACTCGATAACACCCCTGGTTTCCCCAGACAAATCGGTGCCACCTCTCAGCAGAATTTCATTATTCACTCGATAAGTGACACCAAACTCAGGAGGCTCATCAGCCGTCAGAATCTTCGATACAGAGGCAGAAAGCTTGGGAGTGACAGCAACCCCAAGCTCTGCCGCCAGACCCAGCGTTGAAGTACGAGATTTTTCATCTCTAACCACCGTGGGGAACAAACGAAATTCGCTCAATCCCAACGCATCTCCCACCACATTTTGGAAAGGTGTTAACAGCGCCGAACCTGCCAAGTTTGCGAGTCCTAATGTGGTATCTCCTCGACCCAGCGTTTCCACAAAGCCGCCACCCAAAAGGGCGACAATTTCGCTCTCGCTGCGAGGCGGATTGCTGGTTAGCTCCAAATTATCTGCCAATTGACTTGCCGAACCTGTGGCTCTGGCTTGAATGCGAACCGTTTGTAACGCCCCCAAATTGGTAGCGGGAACATCGCTAATTTCGCTACTCACAATCCCTGTGGCGCTTGTGTCCGCAATCCGGCTGCGAGTCACTTCGGAAACAGATGCCACCAGCCGAATATCCAGAACCGGGTCAAGTCCATCACTGGGGGTAAACTCAGCCGTGTGTTCGTAGCCGCGTGCCAAGCGGAACTGAGTGGTAAATAGATTCACCTGACCCCTCGTTAGACGAATCGTGCCCTTTGGCTGAGGCTCATCCAGGGTGCCATTGAGAGTAAAGCCACCAGTCGCTTGGAAACTCAGTAGCGGTGGGCGGCTGATTTCGACGCTTTTGCCTAGAGTCAGTTGCAGGTTATTAAATGCAGGAGTGAAGGGTTGCTCGTTAGACGTTGGGGAGGAGGGGGTTCCGGTACCGCCACTGGGTGAACCTGTTCCACTTGTGCCTTCCCCTGCCGTCTCTCCTATCAGCACCCGACCATCAGCAAGTCGCACTTCACCCCCAATTTGCGGATTGAAAGCCGAGCCACTAATCTCCACGTTGCCGTTGACGCCGCCTGAGTATAACCCTTTCAGATTTAAAGCTAACTCGTCGAGGCTAACTGTGAGTTTTTCCCCTGTTCCTTGACCTGTGCCTGAAATGGGGATGGCACCGGAGACGACCACTTCACCGCCGCTAAAGTTACCCCGGAAGTTTTCTACTTGGATGCGGTCAAAGTTAAATAAGACCCTCCCGTTGACATCGGTGAGCGGTTCGGGCAAAGCTTGGGCTTCGATAGTGGCATCATCAACAGTCGCAATCCCGTTAGCGACAAGCTGATTTAATCCGCCTGTGCTGGGGTTAACCGTACCCCGAACGTTGAGTTGCACCTGTCCGGTACCATCCACCCAGGTGACGGCAGAACGCGAGAGCAGGTTGAGTAGAGAGAGTCCCTCATTTTGAACGTTCAAATCCAGGCTGAGTTGGTTGTTATCGGGTGCGACGGAGGCAAAGGGCAACTGGTAAAAGGGAATGCTGCCGGTGATTTGAGTCGTTGGGGGGATGGCGATTGGAGATGGGGTACTAGGCGTTGTTGGAGCCTGAGTATTGGGCGGATTCTCCCCAGCTTCCGGGCTTCCCGGCTCCCCAGCTTCGGCAGTGGCGATGGTGCTGCTGAAGGTCAGACGGGCATTCGTGTATCGAAAACTACCCCGCGCTGCTTGGACAGCGGTTTGGTTCAGCGTGCCATCAGTGAGAGTTAGTTCGCCGATGGCTTGAGGATTGTTGATGCTGCCTGCAAGGGTTGCGGTTCCATTGAGATTCCCGGTGATATCGACTGGCAAATTGGCAAACTCTTGGAGTGGGGCGACTGGGACATTTCTCAGGCGCAACTGACCGCTTTGTTCTGCGCCGCCAAGGGTGCCGGTGAAGGCAAGCAGCGTTTCCTCAGACTCAATTCGTAAGGGCAGAAGGGTGAGGACGCCGTTTTGGAAGCTGCCTTTGAGAATCACATTATCGGCAGTGTAGAGACGATTTGGCTGGTCGTCTGTGCCCCACTTCCAGTTATTTCCGCCGAAATCAAAGTCGAGGTTAATGCCTTGTCTAGGGGAAGCCGCCACGTTGACTTCGCCGGAGAAATTGCCGGTGAGGTCTTTGAGTTCGGGGATGGGTGAAGCTTCGCGTTCCTCTTGCTGGGCGGCAAGGATGGCTTCTATTTCCGACAAACGGCGCAGTTGAGCTTGTAGGGTAGCATTGGGTTGACCGACGGGTTGGGGTCGAACCTCGGCGGCGCTGGCATAGGTGGGGGGTTGTCCGCCTCTTGCCAGGTCTTGTAAATCAAAGATTTGCAGGAGGGGGAGGACGTTTTGTATTTTTCCTTGAGCCACTTTCAGCGAACCTTTTAGTTCGGGGCCGCTAGAGGTTTGAGTGGCGCTACCGGCGAGGGCGTATAGACTTTCGCCTTGGCGGAACTCTCCCCCAGCCAAGGTAGCGGTACCATCGGCATAACGGAAACTGCCGATTGTCAGCAAATCGCCTTTAATATTGCCAAGGACGGGTTGCGCGATCGCTACATTATTCCCAGCAACATTAAAATTGGCGAGATTCAGGATAAAGTCTCCAGAAAGTTTACCTTCGATGGGTTGGGATGCGATCGCTGGCGGTAGACTTGCTAAAGCATTTCGGGGAGCTAAATCTTTCAACAGTTTGAGCGGAACGTTTTGTACATCCACCACTAATAAATCCCCATCTCGGTTGCCTTGCGCCAACACCTCATCACGCTTCACTAAAAAAGAGACGGGTTGATAGTTAGGCGACAACACCAGCGAAATCCTGTCTTGTTGATTGCCTGCTAGCTCAACGCTACTAGCCTGTCCGGGGACTAAATTGATTTGCCCGGTGAGAACGGGGTCGAACACCAAGTCATTGGCGGCAAAATCCTCGACACGCAACTGTCCGGTTGCTCGGATAGCTGCCGGATTCACAGCAGTCAGCGACCCAGAAGCATCAACGTTGCCACTCACCCGTCCTCGCAGCGCTGGAACCGGCACGGAATCCGGTAATGCTGCGACAAGCTGCTCCAGGTCAACATTGTTGGCAGAAATCGAACCCGCAAAGCGTCCGTCTTGGAGTTGGACATTTGAGGCAGTGATGGAGCCATCTCCCACATTCAAAGTTCCGGAAATCGTGCCGTTCAGGGTTGTCGGGGTGAAGGCAGCTAAACTGCCGGACAGGTTGAAGGAACTATTATTGAGCTGACCTTGGAATTGCGGTGGCAACTGGGGAAATACTTTTGCCAGCTCTACCCCATCCGCCTTGCCAGATGCTTGCCAGCGACCGTTGCCGAACTGTACATTGGCATCACTGACGCTTCCCTCACCCAAATTCAGATTTCCAGACGCTGTGCCGACAATACTTTCCGGGCCAAACGCCGCCAAACTTCCCGATAGGTTAAAAGAACCATTATTCAACTGACCTTGGAATTGGGGCGATTGGGGAAACACGCTAGCAAGTTGGATATTGGACGCCTCACCAGACGCTTGCCAGCGACCATTGCCAAACTGCACATTAGTGGCACTGACGCTGCCTCCGCCCAAGTTCAGATTTCCAGAAGCCGTGCCGCTAAGCGTTTCCGGGCCAAACGCCACCAAACTTCCCGACACATTAAACGAACCATTATTCAGCTGACCTTGGAATTGCGGTGGCAGTTCGGGAAATAAAGTTGCCAACTGAATCTCTGACGCTTGCCCGCGAGCTTGCCAGCGACCGTTGCCAAAGTCTACATTAGCGTCGCTGACGCTACCCCCGCCCACATTCAAACTTCCAGAAATCGTACCGCTAAGCGTTTCCGGGGTAAAAGCCGCCAGACTTCCCGACACATTAAAGGAACTGTTATTCAGGCGACCTTGAAATTGGGACGATTGGGGAAATACCCGTGCCAGTTGCACTCCAGATGCTTGTCCGCGAGCTTGCCAGCGACCGTTGTTAAATTGGATATTCGAGGCGGTAACGGTGCCCCCGCCAAGATTGAGACGCCCAGAAGCTTCTCCGGTAATGGTTTCAGGACTGACATTTTCCAGACTTCCGGCGACTTTAAAGGAACCGTTATTCAGCTGACCTTGGAATTGCGGTGGCAGTTCGGGAAATAGTTTTGCCAACTGGACGCCAGACGCTTGCCCAGATGCTTGCCAGCGACCGTTGCCAAGCTGTACGTTGGTGGCACTGACACGACCACCGCCAACCTGAAGATTTCCTTGGGCAGTCCCGCTAATCGTTTCCGGGGTGAAAGCCGCCAGACTTCCTGACAGGTTGAAGGAACCATTGTTCAGCCGACCTTGGACGGGTGATTCGGGCAAAACCGTTGCCAATTGAACGCCAGACGCTTGCCCAGACGCTTGCCAACGACCGTTGTTAAGCCGGACATTTGAGGCATTGACGCTGCCCCCACCAATATTCAGTTGAACCGATGCGGTGCCGCTAATGGTTTCGGGGGTGAAAGCAGCTAGACTTCCGGATAAGTTAAAAGAACCATTTGCAGTTTGATTTCGGAATTGCGGCGGCAGTTGTGGTGCTAGCTGCGCCAACTGGACACTAGAAGCTTGACCGGACGCTTCCCAGCGCCCTGCATTTAGGGCAATTTTTGAGGCCTTGACGGTGCCGCCAGCAACCCGGACGTTCGCCTGAGCGGTGCCGCGAACCGTTTCCGGTTTGAAGGAATCGACACTTCCCGCTAGATAAAAACTCCCATCTGCCTGGGCTGACTGCAACTGTGGCGGGAGTTCTGTCAAACGCGCCAGTTGAACATCATCGGCAACGCCTGCCGCCTCCCAGCGACCCTCTGCCACCTGACCTTTGACATTGACGGTGCCTGCCCCGACCCTCAGAGTTGTGTTGCGGAAGTAGGTTTTATCCTGAGTAACGATGACTTCTCCACTGCCTGGGTAGGTGGCTTGGGGTGCTTGAACTTGCACGACGGTCTGGAGGTTGCCGGTGGTGCCAAAGAGCTGTGCTTTGGCAGCTACGGTGCCGATCTGGATATTGGTCGGCTTGACGCCGTAAATCTGGGCAACGGCATCCCCTGGAATATCTTGACCGACGACATCGAATACCAACCCCCCTTGGTCGCCCATCTGAATGCGACCATTACCCGCCAGTCTGCCACCCACGCTAGGCAAGGCACGGATGTTGGTAATGGTGAGGAGGGAATCGATCATCTGAAATTGACCGCTAATCCCGCGAAAGTTTACCTTATCTACGATTAGGGGCACTTTTTCGGTGGGCTGGAGAGTGGCGACGGTTCCTGAGATGATGGGCTTTTCCAGCGCTCCCTTGAGCTGCAAGTCAACGCGGACTTTTCCAGTTACGGGGAAGGGCGACTCTACTTTGAGAGTATCGAGGGCAGTTGCGATCGCAACCGATTTGACTTGGGCGGCAATGTTGTACCCACCCTTTTCTTCCTGGGTATCGATAACCCCATTAGCAACTGCGGGAACCTGACCGTAAAGAGCGCTGACATTTTCCAGCGCGATCGCATATCCGTTGAATCGCACGAGTCCGTTGGCATTACTAAACGGTCGCGGCACCTCTGCAACCTGCGCTTGGACATTTTTGAGGATAGCTGTTCCCAGAAATGTGGCTCGCTCTTCATTTTGAAATCGGACTTCTAGGTTGCCATCCAACAGTCCCGCCTGAAAGTTTATTGGCAGCTTAGCTAAACGATCGACATCGACTGCACTCAGGTTCTGTGCTTGAACTTGCAGGTTTGTTTGTCCGGTTGGCACGCGGTGTTCACCGGAAATTTTGAGGCGGCTTTGGATGGGTGCAGCCGTTGAATTGGTCTGCTGTTTTTGAGGGACACTTTGTGTCGGTGCCCCGACAGGTTTAACTTGAGATTGAGCGCTGACATCAAAGTGAATTCGCTGGTTTTTATCGAAAAAGCGAACCGTACCCCCTACCTGATGAAAAGCGACTGGCACCCCCCTCCTCTCTGCTCTCGGAAGGAGGGCGTCCCCTTTAGGGAGCGTGTCTTGAGTATTACTACGCGGGGTATTTTGAGAGGGCAGCGTTGCATCTACATTTCCTCTTGCTTCCTGGCTGCCTTTTTTCCTCTCTACGATTTTGGGCGTTGGTACCAGCACAACGTCCGCGTTTTGAACCCGAATGCTTTGAATATCCGTCGTAATCGGCCCAGTTGGTTCTTCTGACTTCAGTTCAGTAGAAACCCAGCGTCCTTCTTTGTCCTGTTCAACGTAAATATCAGGGTTGACCAGGGTAATATCTAGCTGCAAAGTCCGTCTAAAGAGCAGCGCCATCGGATCGAAAACCACGTTTACAGCCTCTACCGAGGCGCGGTCGGGGTCAGTGGGCGTGGCTGGGATCGAGGAGGCACCGAAGCTTAGATTGTTGATGGAAAAGCCTTCGACTTTCCCTAGCTGCACGGGTCGTTCCAGCGTTTGACTGAGATTTTCTTCAACCAGCGGTGCTAACCGCTGGTGGACAAAAACCCACGCCCACCAGACCCCGCCAATTGTACTAAGCAGCAGGATAATTCCCAGCCCAAGGCCGGTGCGGCTTAAGAGTACCCATAGACGCCGATTGGAACGGGTAGCTGCTGTTTCATTACCCGAATTTGGGGAGTTCTTCATAGAAAACTAGCAACGGCGGTAACGAGGGTTTCTTGAGACATGATTGCAGGCTTCTACCGATGAATACTATCGGCTTGTCCTCTGTAAGTGTCAACTCTGGTCCTTACATCTGTTCCTTACACCACACCTGTATCATCTGTGGGAATTTTCCCACACTCGCGTACTCAGAATGAGACTTGCTTTGAAAGGGTCTGCTTGCGATCGCGTCGGTGACACCAGAATCCTACGCTCAAGGCATAATCAAACAGACTTGAGCGGCGCTGATATGTTTCACCAATCTGTCAATTGCCTAAAACTCATACCATTTTAGATTTTTGATTCCCAATTTTGGGTTAGAGAAGATTGGCTGCGATCGCGAAGTGCTGACTTGTCAGTTCGCGATCGCAGCCAATCGCCACTGACTACCCTTTACTTGTAACTACCTTAAGTTGAAATGATTTCAGTAGTATTTAATCGGGGGTAGCTTTAATCATACATTTGGCTTCCAGTACAACCAGCTCCCCTGTCTCCAAAACCGAACAGCGTTGCATCAAACCAGACATAGCTGGAATACTTCCCCGCTCCAGCATTCCTAAAACCTCTTTCGCTAGCGGTTGCCACTGTATAAACCAAGGATTGCTGGCGATATATTTAGGGGTAAATGCAGCTCGATCCAGCAAGAAAAAATCTACACCATAGGCTTGAATAAAATTTTTTATTTCTGCAAAATCTTGAGTGTACTGAGTGTGGATTAAATCGGTAGCTCGTTTGCGAATTTCACGTTCGTATTCCACGTGATAAGGATTTGCATATTCCCAGCCGACTAAAATAGCTCTGTTTGAAAAAGTAGGTAGGTTATCTACCTCTTCTGATAAGGAAGCAATGAGAGTGTCTTTAGGTTGTTTTTGAAAGAATTCATATAGTGCTGGTGCCTTTCCAACCACGTAATTACTGTTTGGGAATTTCTCCAACAGGTATGGATAAAAAACCAAGATTGTTCCTAGTAGAGTTGTTAACCCTAAGGCGGTAAACTGCCGCCGGATAAAAAATTCATCCTGCTGACTTGCCCACTGAAAAGCTGAATCTAGGAGCGCTAATAACACGATTCCTGCGCTCAATATCATCACCAATTTGAAGCTATATCGCGTGTAACGGGCAGGAGCAAAAAGCTTGTAGAGCATGGCATGAGCAGCCACAAATATCCCGAAAGAGCCTAGCGCAATCTGAGGCAAAATTATCACGTTGCTGGTAACTTGCCTAATTAAAGGGAACTTATCGGGATATCGCATCAGAATTGGCAATAACAATCCCATCAGAGATAGGGGATGTTCAAACACATTAGGCAGAAGACCACTATGTTGTCCAAACAGCCAAAACCCTAGGGGATTATTGTTATCAAAAAACGGAATTCTTCCTGTTTGAGAAAATGCTGGTAACGATCTTAGCTCCATCCCTGCGATCGCTGGGCCAACTTCAGCAGATTTCAAGGCATAGGGCAAGATCGCTAGCAGGCAAAGTCCCAGCCCAGTAGCGCCGAACAGATAATCAAGCCGATTCTTAGATAGAAGGGGTCGCTGTCCGTCCCAGCGCCACAGTCGCAAGATTAAGATTCCGGCTAAAATGAACAACAACGGGGGATAAAACAATCCAGCCAAAGCGATCGCGCCTAGACATAAAAATAAAGAGCGCCGCAGCAAATAGTACAAAAAGGCTAGAAAAAACAAATAAATAAAAGACCGGGGAGTGCTAGAAACTAAATCATCCCTCATAGAGAGATTTTGATTGAGCAGCAGCGTGCTAATAAATCCCACTGTGGGTACCGGAAATATTTCCATGCAGACTGCAAAACCGTAGGCGGTTGTCAGTAGTGTCAAAAAGACTGGTAGTAATTTACTCAAGCCAAGTGGCTCAATCCCCACAAATGCTATTAGTCGATAAAAAGTAGCATATCCAGAGGGGGTTATGGCTTGAAAATAGTCGGCAATGAAATCATTCGGAAACAAGCCTGAGTCTACAAATCGCTGCATCCAAAACACATATACCCGTGCATCATCTTGCACAACATAAGAGCTACTAAAAGCCTGCTTGAGTCCTAAAAAACTATAAATGAGGGCGAAAGTTAAGCTTAAAGTAAACCAAAATATCATCTGAGATTTAGAAGTTTTGGCAGTTGGGGTTGTTAAAAATTTGTGCAGGTGAGTGATTACCATACGTAAGGTGACAGACTCAGTTAGAAGGGCAAAATGAAACAGAATAGACAAACCCTGTAATCCGACATTAAGCAGAATTAAACTTAAAGCTTTTCATCAGACTAGGCACGGCTGGGATAGTTCCCTGTTTCAGGAAAGCAGGAGCGTCTCCTAGGCAGCAGATAGCAGGTGAAGGATTAGCCGCATTTAGCAGCATACGCTATGCGAGGAGTGCGGGTACACGCGCCGCACGCTACGCGAGGAGCGCTTTTCGCTCTCATCAACAAAATTCTCCCGGCTAGCTGCCTTGAGGTATCCTGTATAACCTCAAGGCAGCTTTCATGAGTTTGGTGGGGTTGTAAGGGCACATGAACCCTTGGCGTTACCAGTGCAGCTTGTACGGAACTATGGCATTTCCCTGAGTAGTTGGGCTAGACTTTGGACTTGAACGCCTTTGGATTTGTCGCGCTCATCGCGATTATTTGTCAATGACGGTACATCAATTACTAACCTGCTAACAGCGAGTAGAAACAAAAATATGGGGAAAATTTTAGTGACTGGTGCCGCTGGTTTTGTTGGTTTTTACTTATGTAAATTGCTGCTGGATAGAGGACAAGAGGTCATTGGCATCGATAATCTCAATGATTATTATGATGTCAATTTAAAACAAGCTCGTCTGGAGCAACTGAAGAAAAAAAATAATTTTCAGTTTTCCAAACTTGAATTGGCTGACCGTCAAGGAATCGCTGAGTTATTCGCGAATTCCCAGATTGAACGAGTGCTACACATGGCTGCCCAGGCCGGTGTACGTTACTCTCTGCAAAATCCCCATGCTTATGTCGATAGCAATTTGGTGGGATTTATGAATATCTTGGAGGGTTGTCGGCATTCGCAAGTTAAACATTTGGTATTTGCCTCTTCTAGTTCGGTTTATGGGGCAAATAAGAAAATGCCCTTTTCGGTACATGACAATGTAGACCATCCGGTCAGCTTGTATGCAGCTAGTAAAAAGGCAAATGAACTGATGGCACATACCTACAGTCATTTGTATGGTTTACCAACGACTGGCTTGCGCTTTTTTACAGTGTATGGGCCGTGGGGTCGTCCAGATATGGCGATGTTTTTGTTTACCAAAGCCATTTTAGAAGGGCGTCCGATTGATGTTTTTAATCATGGTAAGATGCGGCGCGATTTTACCTACATTGATGACATTGCAGAAGGAGTTTTACGAGTAGCTGATAAAATTCCACAGCCAAATCCTGATTTAACAGGAACTGACTCCGATCCAGGAGTGAGTGCCGCACCTTATAAAATTTACAATATTGGCAATAATACGCCGGTTGAATTAGGGCGCTTTATTGAGGTTTTGGAAGATTGTCTGGGTATGAAGGCAGTGAAAAATATGCTGCCAATGCAACCGGGGGATGTTCCTGAAACTTATGCCGATATTAGTGATTTACAAAGAGATGTTGGCTTCAAGCCTAGTACATCCATTGAGGTTGGAATTCCCCGTTTTGTTGAGTGGTATCGCTCTTTTTATGGGACGTAGCCTTTAGTTGTGAGCCATTAGTTTCTAGTCATTAGTTTTTAATGACTAGAAACTAATGGCTCATCCTTAACAATTAATCACTAACGCCTAGCGCAATCCAAGTTTCTTTTGCAAAAGTTTTTTGGCATTTTCTACTTCTGATTCTTGGTTAGAAGTGTAGTAGCGATCGTAGTAATAGTACGATCCACCGGCGTTTCTTCTCACACCGTTGGCAACCATACCCAAGACGGGGGCACTAGAGATTTTTAATGCATCTATCGCTTGTAGCAGGATAGAGCGATCAGTTTTGCCCAGTCTCGCTACCATGATCACGCCATTGGTATGGACAGCCAGGAGTCTGCCATCTGCCAGACCCAGTATCGGTGGGGTGTCATAAATTACTAAGTCAAAAACAGCGTTCAACTGCTCCATCAAATACTGCATTCGCTTAGAGGAAAGCAGTCTAGTGGGATCTGGTGGGATTTGTCCAGCAGTTAGCACGTAGAGATTGTCCCAGGAGGGCAAGCGTTGGATAGCTTCTCTGGGAGTTAGACCTGTGGCAATGACGTTGCTCAGTCCCTGGTGATTCTCTAAACCGAGGACGTTATGAACCTGAGGACGCCGTAAATCAGCATCTACCAGCAAAACTCGCTGCCCCATTGCCGCAGCCGCCTGCGCTAGGTGTACGGAAACAGTGGATTTACCATCGCCTGGGGAGGCTGAGCTAACCACTAGCGAGTGGATGGGGGTATCAGAACCGAGAAAACGAATATTGGTATGGAGAGAACGGAAGGATTCTAAGAAGGGAGAAGCATTGTACCAGCTAGCTTTGCGAGTGGTGGCACGCTCTTTGGATGGGGTATCTCCGTTTTGGTTTTTGGCTGAGGCTCCGTTTCCATTTGGCTGGGCGAAGTTGGTGAGTTCTGCGATGGGTTTGAATAGCTTGAGTTCTTTGTGATGGGGAATCAAGCCGAGAATGGGCAGTCGGGTGCTGTCTTTGAGTTCTTCGGGGGAGTGGAAGACATTGTCGAGTCGCTCTGCTAATAAGGCAGATGCCACCCCTAACAGTACCCCAGCGATCGCGCCTAATATCAGATTTCGCTTTGGCTTGGGAAAGATGGGATCTTCTGGCTTTTGGGGTTTGGCGATCAGCTGCCAGGGGAGAGCTTTCTGTGCTGCTTCAATTTGCAAGGTTTCCCGAACGGCTAGAAAGCGGTTTAAACTCTCGGTTGCGACGTTGAGTTCCCGCTGTAAATCTGTGTACTGACGGGCAATCAGGGGCAGTAGTCTAACTTGTTGATTTAAGCGCTTTTCGGCTTGCGCGATCGCATTGCCGCGAACTTCCAGAACCTGCACTTGGTTTGCCGCATCCACAAATTGCTGAATCAGCTCCAGGCGTACCGTGCTGGGGGAAGACAAATATTGCCGTTCGCTGAGACCAGATAGATTATTTCCTAATACTGCCGCCGCTTCTTGTTGCAACAGGGGCAGCAAATTTTGCTGCTGCTCTTTGAGTGACTGAATCGTGGGGCTTTCTTCCAGAAACCGGGCTGACTCGGTGGCAAGCTTTGTTTCGACTTCCTTAAGTTTATTGAGTAACTGTTGGTAGCGCGGTGCTTCCGAGAGAGCTGCGGCAGCGATCGCTTGATTGGGGGGTAGCCCTAACTGTTTTTGTAGCGTTACATACAGCGACCGGACTTCATTATGTTTTAGTTGGTTATCGAGTTTTTGTTCCTCAACATTAGACACCAGGGTGGCAAGTTGTTTGGCTTGTTCTTCCGGATCGAGGATGTTGTACCGTTGCCGAAATGCTTGCAGTTGTCCCTGGAGTTTGTCCACCCGTTGCTGAAGTCCAGGAAGTTGACCGTCTACAAACTTAATTCCCTGGTTGAGGTTAGTTTGCCGCTCCTGAAGACTGTATCTCAGGTAAACTTTAGCCAACTCAAATAATACGTACTTAATTTTATCGGGATTGGTATCTCTGTAACGTACTTCTAAAATTTTTGTTTTATCTAACTGGGTAATTGTCAGGTTGTTTTCAAGAATTAGTGACTCATAGTTGATATCGGGATAGCGATTTTGGATCTGAGCGATGAATGCCGCCATCCGTTCGGAACTGAGTAAAACTTTAATTTGAGTTTCGTAATCCAGACTAGAGTCGTTTAGAGCTGGCTCGATTGCCTGCAATTGAGTGAGTTTAGTCAGCTTATTTTCAGCCGTGACGGGTTCCACTAGGAGTTGAAACTTTCCTTCATACTTGGGTGTCTGGCTGAATGTCCATAAGCCGATTCCAGTCGTGACAACGATCGCCACTCCCGCAATCACCAAAGCACGGCGACGCACCACATTCAAGAGCTGACGAGCATTCAAGTCGTCCTGGCTGTTTTCCAGAAACTGAGTTTCGTCGGTTAGCGGCAATGGCTGGAATTGCTTGCCATTCCCTTTCGGCGATGACGGTTGAGAAAATTGCCCCGCTTCCATCTAGACCCCTGCACCTTGTTGGCTTGGTTGACGCGATCGCCAGAGATATTCCTGGTTCTTGCCTCATTTTGTACCATCAACGTGCAGGATGCTAGATCCCAACGACCAAATTTTTTCCTCAGCTCTTGATTGCGGCTCTCCAGACCTAGCTAGCCACGTTTCTACTCAAAGATTCTAAAGAAGTTGAATAAGCTGAAAACTCCTCCCAGCGGACTCAACACCGTCCCCAGTGTGTCTGAGAAATTAGCGAGGTTAGAGCGGTTCACCACCACCACGTCATTATTTCGTAAAATCGGATTGTTTTGATCGTTGATGCCCTGAGCAAAATTGACCTGGACGTTCCGCTTAGAAATAGTGCCGTTGGCGTTGAGACGAATCAACTCTACCGAACTCCTCCGGGCACGATTGTTAAATCCTCCGGCTGCCAAAACCGCTTGATTCAAGGTCGTATTGGGTGGCACTTCAATCGTCCCTGCATTGGCAACTTCCCCGACTACATTGACCCGAATGATATTGGGAGAGAAACTAGCTGTCGCGATTTGCGGTACCTCAGAGGGGTCGATATTGCTGGCAGTGGGCACCACCACGGTATCTCCTTCCTGCAAGATGACATCTTGAGTGACATCCCCAGACTGTAAAAGTTGCCAGAGGTTGATATCAAGGACTTTTTCGGGACCCGAACGGGCGGAACGACGGATTTGAACCTGGCGAATATCCGCTAAGGGGGTAATTCCTCCAGCGACTTGAATGGCTTGTGTCACCGTGGCAGGAGTGCTGCTGGAAGACGCAGCCCTATTCGCCTCAGGGGGAGTATTTGCAGTGGCAACGGTGGTTGGTGACACGATATAAGGCCCTGGACGGGAGACTTCTCCGACCACGACAATTTTGATCGGCCCAGTGTTTTGGGGTGCAAAGCTGGCATCCGCTAGGGTACGGGATTCATCGGCGTTGATTTGGGGGCTGGTGGGGATAAACAGCGAGTCTCCATCTCGCAAAGTGAGGTCTTGACTCAAATCGCCGTTGTTGAGTAATTCCCAGAGATTGACGGCGATGACATCCGAGGAACCGGGTGAAAGGCGGCGCAGTTCTACTTGGCGGATGTTGGCGGCTTGGGTAATGCCTCCAGCCAATTGCACTGCTTGCGTAACGGTGGGAAATTGCGTGCCTTCGGTGAGGTTAACGGTGTAGGAACCCGGACGATTGACTTCCCCAGCGACTGCGATTTTGACCGGACGGGGTGCCAACAGCGTCAGGGTTAGTAGGGGTCGTCGGATGTAACGAGCATATCTACTGGAGATTTCACTGGTTGCTCTTTCGAGGCTTAGATCCTGAACGGATACGCTGCCAATGATTGGCAGGTTGAGCGTGCCATCGATTAGCACTTGGTACTCACCGCTATATTCGGGAACCTCAAAAATATCCAGCCGGACGCGATCGCCTGCTCCTAGAGTATACGGGGCATCCGCTCCACGCCTTACAGATGTTCCTGCTGGGGCAGCAGAAGGTCGCAATCCGGGGAGTTGCGCGATCGCAGATGGAGGTAAAATCATCAGGGTCGTAACGCTAAGGAGCGTGAACCCCGCAACGGTTCGGGTAGCCAGTGTCGGAAAACCAACGCTCTTCGTCCAAAAATTACAGCTTGTTTCACGATGCCTTTTGGCGCTCAACTTAGCACTCTCCATTCCAAATTCTGTTAAACCTCGTTACACAAAGTCACGCCATTGACGGATACAATCCGTAAAAAGTTGCACTATAAATTTTAATCACCAACGTAATTTTCCCAAACTCGTGTACCTTTGAGGTGGCAAGGAATTTTTGGGTATGAGGAGGATAAGGTTATGACGCCAGCAACAGGTAGGAATCGTGTCAGTGCCAGCAAAAAGAAATTGTGGTACCGGGTAAACATCCTACTAAGTTCCATCTTTTTGGGCAGTACGCTCCTCTATGCGGCTGCCAGTCTGGCTACCACGAAGGCAAGTTCTACCAACGGGAACGCTTCAGCACCAGCCAAGGGTAGCGGTTCAATGGGTGACGCACTCTTAAAAACGATGCTAGGGGCTGAGGCGCTGCGTTCTAACAATCCTCCTCCAACCACCACACGTTCTAGCTCTTCGCTGCCAGCGATTCGCAATCCAGCTATCCCAGGAAGCAGTGTACAACAACCTGGAGCTGTCAGGACGCCATCGCAATTGGCTCAAGCTAGCACCTTCCCCGATGTACAGGGTAGCTGGGCGCAGACTTTTATTGAAGCACTCGCACAGCGAGATGTGATCGTAGGCTTTCCAGATGGCTCCTTCCGCCCTGACGAGCCGGTGACACGCGCTCAGTTTGCCGCCATGATCCGGAAGGCTTTTCAAAGACCTGCCACTCGCCAAGCGATCGATTTTGTGGATGTGCCTGCCAATTACTGGGGTTACACAGCCATTCAGGAAGCTTATCAGACAGGATTTTTAGAAGGATACCCCAACCAGGTTTTCCAACCGAATCAAAATATCCCCCGTGTCCAAGTCTTGGTATCTTTGGTCAGTGGACTTAACCTGTCTCCAACAGCAGACACCGCCTCGATTTTAAATGGTTTATTTCAGGATGCTGGCAGCATTCCTAGTTATGCTCGTACCAGTATTGCGGCTGCCTCACAAAATCAACTGGTTGTCAACTATCCAGATGTGGCGCTGTTAAATCCCAATCAGTTAGCCACTCGTGCTGACGTGGCGGCGTTTATTTACCAAGCTTTAGTGAATGCGGGGCAAGCGCCTCAGATTCCAGCAACGGATGTTGCCGCTCGTTACGTTGTTGGCTACGAACCAGTTGCGACAACACCGCCTCCCCCTACAGCAGAACAAGTTGCAGCCTTGCGCCAACAGTATCGACTTCCTGCACCACCGATAGTAGAACAGCTACGGCGCTTAATTGGAGGAAATTCCAGTATTACAACACCCACGGCTTTCGGGGCTGACCGGGGTCAGGCTTTTATCGGAGGGGGCTTCCAAGAAAGAACTCGCAACAGCAATAAGGCAGACGGGGTAATCGCCGCAGGTATCGGTCTGGGCGATGCTCGCAAAGCAGTGGGTGTAGAAGGAGTTATCTCAATTTATGACCTCTTCGGCGATGATAGCTTTGAAGATGGTGGGATTAGCTTCAAGATTCACCGTCAGTTTGCCAATGACCTAGCTGTAGCGGTTGGGGTGGAAAATATCGATACCTTTGGAAATCCCGATCCGGGATACAGCACCGTTTATGGTGTCGTCAGTAAAGTTTTTCCGCTAGGATCGCAGACAACGGCAGGTTTCACCCCCTCGGTTACTGCCTCTGTGGGTTTGGGCGGGGGTCGCTTTCGGTCAGTACCTGATATTGTGGCTGGTAGAGACTCGGTCAATCCGTTTGGCAGTATTGGTGTGCGCGTCGCTCAGCCGATATCTGTCATTGCCGAATGGAGCGGTCAAGATTTGAATGTGGGTGCTTCGATCGCCCCGTTCGAGAATATACCGCTGATCATCACTCCAGCGCTTGCTGATGTAACTGGAAATGCTGGTGATGGGGCGCGTTTCATCCTAGGCGTCGGTTACGGCATTACTTTCTAAGTTCTTTGCTCGCAAAACAAAAGCCATGAACATCAAACGTCTTTCTTTAAATCTCAGTTTAGGTTTAGCTTTAGGTTCTTCTCTACTGTTTTCGGAAACAGCATTTGCTCAAACTCCCGGCTTCAGTTCAGATGTCACCGGCCCGATTATGACGACTAGCGACGTTGTCAACGGAGCCTTCATACCCGACAGAGGCGGACGGGGAAGACTCGCTTTCAGAACGGAGGCGATCGCCTCTGCTGTCAATCAGGCAGCAGCCTCAGTCAACTCCCAGACCGCAAACAACAGCTTGGGGAACGTTTTGACGGGGACTGGAAATGTTGCTGCTAGCGCTAGCCAGCTAGAAAGCGGTCTGGTGAATGCTACTGAAGGCATTAATCCGACCCTAGCTCGTAACGTGGTTGCCAATTTGCAAGGGCTAACAACAAATGGTAGGGTCGATGCGGTTAGGCTGGCGGCGGCTGTTGAAGCCTACAATGCTCTCATCAACTCCAGTAGTGGCGTATTTTTGAGCGAGCCTCCCGATGAGCTGCTGGCAATTCAATCCGTCCTGGCTGCACTATTGAATGCGGCTTTTGGAGCAGGTTAACGCTACCTGCAAGTTTTGATGTCAGTAGGGAAGGCTTTATGAGGCGATCGCCTTGTTGCTCGGATTCTTAAAACCAGTGGCGGAGTGTTTTTCTGTTCCCTGACTCCCGGCTACCTGGTGACGAGCGATCGCTTATACTGCCTCGTGTCATAGATATTAGTTTTAAGCACATCTTAGACACGGTTTTTTTTTGACTGTTGTGCGTAATTCCGTATGTCCAAAGATATAAGCATTGGCATCGTAATTCCCTCGTATAATGAGGGTCAAGATTTGATCGATACGCTTAAAAGCATATTTAATCAGAGTTCACCATTTACAGAAGTTATCGTTGTAGATGATTCCTCTGATGGCACCGACCAATTAGTTGCAGATACTTTTGGCGAGAAGGTAAAGTTAATTCACCGCAGCAGTCTCTTAGGACGATCTTCGGCTCGTAATTTAGGCATAAAACTTTCCTCATCTGAAGTGGTGGTAATTCTGAATGCTGATGTCAGCTTGCCACCTAATTTTTGCGAATATTTACGAAAAAAATATAAAGACGAAGATTGTGATGCCTTCGGAGTTGGTCTAACAATTACTAACACTCAGCATCCATATCCCCGTTATCGCTATGCTATCTATTTAACCCATGTCTATCGCCGAAAAGTTTGGACGGAAGGCTTTTCTGTCCGTCGTTCAACTTTCTTCAAAACTCAAGGTTTTCCGACTGGGTATCCTCTAGCTATCTTAGCAGGCGAAGATACAGAGTTCGTTTTTGACCTACAACGAATAGGAGCCAATATTTGCTTTGACTTTGAGTATAAAGTTACTACAGTAATGCCGGAAGATGCAGAAACTATCGAAAGTCAATTGCGAGGACGAGGCTCTCTGCGTACTTTACACTTTGTTTATGACAAATCGTTGGGAGAATTAGTACCTCGTTGCATTCTTAAGCAGATTCGGCGGCTAGTCGTTGTAGCCACAGTTCTACCATTTTGTTATCAGATAATCCGGTTATGGCTCCATTTTAATCAGGGATGGAAAGATTTAGGCAATTATGCTAAGTATGAACTGTATGACAAGTGGTTGCGATCACATCAAGAATGGCTAGATATGGCAAACTTTCTCAGCATATACAGAGACAAGGGTTATAACTTACTTGATATTTTTCTCAAGCGGCCTTCTCAACTGCTGAAAATAAGTCAAAAATTTCAATAATTATGCTCGATACCACCGATCTCTCGCCAGTGGATTTTGCATTCGATCCTAATCTGGGGACTTCTGTTCGCGATCGCATTCGAGATGCTGCTGACCATCTAATTCGCCGCCCTTTTTATAAAATACTGTATAAAAAAAAATTGCTCAGCAACCCTATCCTATTGATTTGGTACTTCCCGCAAAAGGGATGTCCACATTAGCAAAGCGACATTGGGTGGATCGATATCTTCGGATTCAAAATTCCCGAATACTTGTAATTGGTTGTGGAACTGCTTGGGATTTTGGATCTTATCTCCGCTTCAAACCCAAAGAAATTGTCGGTATCGATTTATATAATTTTGGGGCTTGCTGGCAAAAAGTTCAAGAGTATGTTGCTAAAGCTGGGTTGCCAACTAAAGTAAGTTTTCATCAAGCAGATATTGCTGAACTCAATCCCAAAAATA
Organism: Coleofasciculus sp. FACHB-1120; assembly: GCF_014698845.1. Lineage (NCBI taxonomy): Bacteria > Bacillati > Cyanobacteriota > Cyanophyceae > Coleofasciculales > Coleofasciculaceae > Coleofasciculus > Coleofasciculus sp. FACHB-1120. The sequence goes on from NZ_JACJTV010000022.1 coordinate 40,469, forward strand.
TAGGGGAGTTTGACATTATTTCCAGCGATGCGGTGTTTGAACATTGCCGAGACTTAGAAAGTGTACTAAAAACTCTGTATAACCTTCTGCGTCGCCAAGGCGTTATGTATGCCAGTTATGGACCACTGTGGTACTGTTGGAATGGAGACCACTTTTCAGGACGCGATCGCATTGAGGAGGGATACAACCATTTGCTACTCGATCCCGTTGCCTACCAAAATTATTACCATACCCATTTGCGAGATGCTGATTTTGAATTGCAAAATGGAGGCCGCTATATAGAATTAGATTTATTTAGTAAACTTTCGAGCCGAGAGTATTTTGAACTTTATAATCAATTGGGTTTTCGTACAAAATCAGTTATAGTTGACTTTAATATCAAAGCTAATTCCTTGCGTTCCACTCCTTTATTTAAACAACTAATTTCCAAGTTCCCCCATTTAACAGTAGAGGATTTTTTAATCAGAGGACATCTGATTATTTTAGAAAAACCTTAAAAATAACACAAAACTGTATGGAGCCAATCAAATTTTACGAAAAATATGCAGTTGAGTATGCGAAAAATGCCTCGATACCTGAGCCGATAGCTTTTTCAGGAACATGGGGGAGCAAAACCAGGATTCAATTAGCTTATGAAATGCTGGCACCTTATGCACCTTTTGATAGTTTCTTTGATGTTGGTTGTGGGAATTTGAGCAATTTAGTAACTTTGCAAAATCTATTTAACAAAGGTTTTGGAATAGATATAGTAGCTTATCCAACCTGGAAACTTTTGGAAGATAAGTTGAGTACCTATCAGCACAATCTCAATTCGGAATCTCTTCCCTTTCCGAATGAAATGTTTGATGCTGTTACCATCTTAATGGTTCTAGAACACGTATTCGATCCTTTTACTGTAATTGAGGAAATTTCTAGAGTGACGAAAGTAAAAGGGTATTTAGTAATTAATGTTCCCAATATTGCTTATATTAAACATCGCCTAGGACTGTTAGTAGGTAAATTGCCAATTACATCAACAGTCAAATGTTGGGAAATGCGAGAATGGGATGGCGGACATATTCACTACTTTACCCTAGAGAGACTAACTTGGTTACTAAATAAATTTGGAAACTATCAAGTCTTACAGGTGCAAGGAAGTGGTAAATTAGGGAAACTGAAGCGCCTATTGCCAGGGGTATTGTGCAGTGATTTGCAAATTTTGTGTCAGAAAGTAGGTGGATAAAAAGAATAAAACTCATTTCTTTTTGACGTAATATACAAAGATTATTCTCATGGATGCTCAGGAATTACAAAGGCAATACTATCAAAACATTGCTTCTGATTATGAGAACATACATTTTCAAGAGGAAGACGAACATCTTATTGCCTGCAAATTTATTAGCTTGTTTTGCGCTGAACTAGAAGTAACTAGCGTTTTAGATACCGGCTGTGGTACAGGGAGAAATGTTGCCTATCTGAAATCTTATTTCCCACAAGCGGAAGTGATGGGGAATGATGTTTCTGCCGATTTATTGCAAGTCGCTACTAATAAACATGGCATACCGCCAGAAGATTTAGTTTGTTGTAGCAGCTATAAACTACCATTTCCTGATAACTCATTTGATATTGTGACAGAGTTTGCTATATTACACCACGTCGCCGAGCCAGATTGTGTTGTGGCGGAAATGTTACGGGTAGCGCGTAAGGGAATTTTTATCAGTGATAGCAATCGTTTTGGACAAGGTAGTTTGTTGTCTCGCTTACTCAAGTTAATACTCTATAAAATAGGACTTTGGTGGCTGTTTCGGTGGGTAGCAAATGGAGGAAAAAGATGGAATTATTCAGAAGGAGATGGGGTTTACTACTCTTATAGCGTTTTTGATAATTTAAAACAGGTAGAAACAGCCTGTTCAAATGTGTTTGCTATACCTACACGAGCAAGTCATGGTTCAGCAGTATCGCCATTGCTTTTTTCTCCTCAAATATTACTTTGTGGCTTTAAGAAATGAAAGTCACTATCTCTGTATTCGGGCGTTTTCATGCCTTTAACTTAGCGCAACAATTGCAGCAAAAGCAATATCTAAAGGCTCTAATTTCTACCTATCCAACTTTTATAATTACCAAGTATGGGATCGAGCATGACTTAATTCGTTCCATCTGGCATTTGGAGGTATTAGTTCGTGCTTGGCGGCAAGTACCTGTCTGGCTAAGAGGTTCTAATAATCTGCCATTTTTATTCCGCGATCGCTTTGATCGAGCCGCAAAAAATTATATATTATCTGGTTCTGATGTATTTGTAGGATGGTCAAGTTTATGTCTTTACTCTTTACGCAGAGCGAAAAAGTTAGGAGCTTTAACCGTAGTCGATCACGGTAGTAGTCACAGGCAATACCAAACGCAAATTCTGCAAGAGGAATATGAACGCTGGGGAATCAAGTTTACTTCCCCCTCTCCAGAAATGTATGAGCGGGAATTACAAGAGTATGCAGAGGCCGATCGCATTGCCGTTCCTAGTTTATTTTCTAAAAAGACGTTTTTAGAAAAAGGTATTTCCGAAAAAAAACTAATTTATATTCCTTACGGTACTTCTTTGACAGAGTTTTATCCAGTACCAAAGCTAGATAAGGTATTTCGAGTTATACACTGCGGTGGAATCATACTGCGGAAAGGAGTGCAATATTTAGTAAAAGCTTTTTATGAGTTGAAGTTGCCAGATGCAGAGTTGTGGCTGGTTGGTTCGCTGGCTCCAGAAATGAAGCCAATTTTAGCTAAGTATGAGAGTGATCACATTATCCTCAAAGGCAAACATCCTCAAAGTCAACTACACTGGTTTTATTCTCAATGCTCTGTGTTTTGTTTAGCCTCAATTGAAGACGGCTTTGGAATGGTGATTGCTCAAGCGATGGCTTGCGGTTTACCTGTAATTCATACGACTAATACAGGCGGTGAGGATATTGTTAGAGATGGTGTAGATGGTTTTTGCATACCGATTCGGGATGTAGAAGCGCTCAAAGAGAAAATCTTGTTTTTCTATGAGAATCCCCAGAGGAGATCGCAAATGGGTCATAATGCCTTAAAAGAAGCTAGCAATTCTCTGTCTTGGAATGACTACGGTGAGAAAATAGTTGCTGCTTACTCTACTGCCTTGGCTGCAAAATAGGTAAGGTTCTTGTCAAGCGTTACTAAATTTATCAAAGGAGGTTTACTCCTCGGTGTTGCCAGCATAGTAATGCGCCTATCGGGTGTATTGGTGCTAGTTCCGATAGCGCGGTTGCTGGGACCTAAGCATCTGGGAATCTACAGCTTGGTGTTTTCCCTAGTCCAAAGCGGCAATATATTAGGACGCTTAGGAATTGATGCCGCTATGCACCGCAATGGAGCGCACCTCTACAGTACCGATCCAGTTGCAACTGGACGTCTACTTGGAGTAGGTAGCACCTTGATTGGGCTAAGTTTTGCAGCTTTAACAGCAGCGATCTGGATAGGACGCGAACCTTTGGCAACATATTGGTTAGGTAATCCAGAGGCAGCAGCATGGTTTAGTTATGCTGCCGTAAATCTATTTATAGAAGGAATCAGTTGTGTAGCGATGACTGGGCTGTTGAGTCTCCACAACTTTAAAGCCCATTCGCTGGCAACGTCTACTGGCAGTTTGGGGCGATTGCTGTTGTCACCGTTGTTGGCATGGTGCTATGGTTTATCGGGTGCATTTTTGGGGCTAATCGTAGCCTCTTTGTTGCAAGCTGGAGTCGGATTTGTCTACTTTCGCCGTAGTACCCAGCAACATCATATTTTGCTGAGGTTAGAGGGCTTCTGGCAAGAAAGTTATCAGATTATGCGATTTGGCATTCCCTTTTATGCTGGAAACGCTTTAATTGGGTTAGTATTTCTACCGATGATGGGGGAAGTCGGGCGAGTAGCGGGATTAGAAACGCTAGGACAGATCAGGATCGGACAGTCTCTGAGTCAAATCGTGGGCTTTTTGCCGGGAGCGATCGCCCCTGTTACCATCTCCATTCTTTCGGAAGCCCATAGCAGTGAAGGAGAAGATTTTCAACGGTTGCGTTCAATCCATTTGCGGAGTAACTGGATACTTGCTTTGTCGCTAGTTACGTTCTTGAGTGTCACGAGTTCAAGTGTAGTTAACCTGCTGTTTGGTAGTGCCTATCAAGCTGCTTTACCGCTTGTAATCGGTTTAAGTTGGTGGGCAGCCTTGACTGTCGTTGTAGAAAGTTTTAATCTTTACAGCCTGAGTGCCGGTTACACGAAAGCGATCGCTGTAGGAGCATTACTCCAAAAAATTGTCTTCATCAGTCTCACATTTTGGTTGCTACCGCAGTGGAAAGGCATGGCTTTTATTTTTGGTTTGCTTTTAGGTAGTGTCCTGCAACTAATTGTGATGCTTACGACCCTGTGGTCACAACTCGAAGCACTATTAAAGCAGCAAATTTGTATCCTTTGCTTGTGGAGTCTAGGTAGTATTGGATTAGTTTATGGGCTAGAACAGTTAAACTTACCAATATTGGCTAGTTGGTTAGTTGCATTGGTACTCCCTTTAACAATTGCCAGTTTAGGTACCTGGTCAATTTTTAGCTCAAATGAAAAGGAGCAGATGTGGGGTAGACTTTGTAAATAAGCGATGCTCAAGCTAACCAGGAGCCTATCATTTTGCATTAAACAAAATAGCCAAATCCTATTGGTATTCGGTTCGCTATAAAGCTAGTTAAAATTCAGTTTAAATTCAAGCGACTTTATATGTCACTTCAACCCTCTCGCTCACCTCTACTTTCTCGGAAGGTCAAAAAATCTCATCTATTCATATTGCCGTTTGTATTGATAGCAATAACTCTGCTGTGTATAGTTTTTTTTCCCGGCTCCATTCCTAGCGGCGATCGCTGGTTGGTTTTTGCCGATGGGTTGGGAATATGTATTCTCTGTAGTTGGGCTTTTCTGCGTTCTCCTCTCCAATCAATAGATATTTTCCAACCCCAATTATTATACAGAGCAATCATTTTTGTTTATTATGGCTTGCCTACGATTTTATTTGCATCTATGGGAAGTTATGGCCCAGAAAAAAAATTCTCTCTAATATTTGTTAGGAATGCAGAAATAGCTAAATATACTGGAACTTACCTATTTTTATTTACTCTAGTAACTTTAGTGATGTTTGATCTAGGAATAAAAATAAGTCAGAAAAGCTTTAGGAAGATGGGGTTGCCCTTACAGGTTTCTTCTTCTTACTTGAAGTGGTTACTTTTTTTATACATATTACTGGTAATTCCTATCCGTTCCTTCCAAGTATTTAGTGGAGCTTATATTTTTGAGGCAGGAGCATTTAATAAAATCCCAGCTTGGTGGGCATTACTTAATTACCCAGCGATTCTTATCACTTTTGTCGCAGAAATGTACTGCTTAATCCTAGCTCACTCACCTCGTTACCGTACCTTGCCTCGTCTTAGCATAGCAGTATTAATGTTTATCGAACAGTACCTAGTTGCCTTTGTATCATCATCCAAGCAATCACTGCTTTTAGTCACTCTCAACCTATTATTAGTTTTATGGATAAGTAGAGCAATATCTTTCTTCCAAATCATTTTGCTGACGACGGGAACTGCTTTGGTATTTGCACCTCTAACACTGATTATTCGCTATATGGATGTGCGTTACCTACGCTCGTTAAATCTTTTTGATGCTTTATCATTTGTTGGAAAAACTATGGTTGATACTATTATAAATAACTATTTTTCTATAGGAGATTATTTAGCTTTGTCGATTACATCTTTGTCTAAAAGAATAGATGGTTTTCGCACAGCTGCCCGCTCAATAGATATTGCAATGAATCACCTAGAACCAGCGGGAGGAGCAACAGTAATGGCTGGTTTTTACAATTTAGTTCCTTCCTTTCTTTGGCCTGAGAAAAACAAAATTACTAGGGATGTAGTTCATTTTACTACTGTATTTTTTGATAGGACGGGTGAAGAGGCAAACATAGGAATTGCTATTAGTCAAGCTGCTGAATGGTATTATAACTTTGGATATTATGGGGGATTAATTGCCTGTGCAGTTTTTGCTCTATCTATCGGTTTTCTCCTTGGGGCAATATATGGCTCTCCTGTTGAAGGCAAAGAAAATAATTGGTTCTTTTTTGGATTGGTTATCTATTTACCAACTTCTACGCAGTTTCTATTTCTCGACCTCCCATTATTTACAAGTTTAGCAAATGGTATTCGGTATACAATTATAGGCAGTATATTTTACTTTTTACTTTCCATAAACCAGAAAAAAAGACAGTGAAAGTTCTCCACGTCATACCTTCAATTGCTCCCGTGCATGGTGGAGCAAGTCGGGCAATCTTAGAAATGGCAAAAGCCTTACAAGAGCAAGGTGTAAAGGCTGAGATTGTTACGACTAACGACAATGGCTCCGATTTGCTAGATGTCCCATTGCAGAAGCGTATAGAATACGAGCAAGTTCCTGTTTGGTTTTTTCCTCGCTTTTCGCTACCCATTGCTTCAGTGCGAACCTTTTGTTTTTCCAGTCAGCTAACAACTTGGTTGTGGAGACATATAGCTGAGTACGATATTTTACACGTCTATGGAATATATTCTTATGTCTCAACATTGGCGATGGCGATCGCTCGCATCAAACATATTCCCTATATTATACGACCGCAGGGACAACTCGGTGAATGGGCTTTGCGACAAAGGACTTTCAAAAAACAAATTTATATAGGATTAATTCAACGTGCTAATTTAAACTGTAGTCGATATGTTCACTTTACATCTGAACAGGAGCAACAAGAAACTTCTAAACTAAATTTTAATTCAGCTAGTTTTGTTTTACGAAATGGCTTATTTATACCTCCTCCGATACCGGAAGCTCGTTATAAACTGCGGCAACTGCTGAAGGTTCCGCAAGATGAACCAGTCATCTTATTTTTATCTCGCTTACATCCGAAAAAAGGGTTGGATTATCTGATTCCGGCGCTGGGGAAGGTGGCAAATCGTCGCTTTACATTCGTAGTGGCGGGGAGTGGCTCTCCTGAGTACGAGGATACAATTGATGCCCTTTTAGTTTCGGCGGGAATTCGCGATCGCACTTATCGCGCTGGCTTCGTGTCTGGTGAAAGGAAAGACTTATTGTTGCAAGGTGCAGATTTATTTGCGCTGACTTCCCACTCAGAAAACTTTGGCATTGCGGTTTTAGAAGCAATGGCGGCGGGAAAGCCAGTTCTCGCCACCTCTGGCGTTGCTCTCGCTTCTGTAGTAAAACAGTATCAACTTGGTTATGTAGCAGAACTGGATGTGGAAGCGATATCGTCTGCTATTGAACACTGCCTAATCCATCCACAAGAAGCTGCACAAATGGGTGAATGCGCCCGTAAACTTATCTTAGAGCAGTATACTTGGAGTCCTATAGCCACCAAGATGATTGAAATTTACACCTCGATTCTTAACCAACAGCCAATTTTTAAGGTATGATCCTAACTTCTAACAAAGAATATCAATATCCTTATCGAGATAGTAATTTAACAAATGCTCATGGCTTTTTAATGTCACCGCTGCTCTCAATGCTTCAGCAGGTTAATAAAAATAGTGACAAAAAGCTTCGGGTTCTAGATATAGGTTGTGGAAATGGAAGTCTTAGCCATGCGATCGCACAGCAAGGATATGAAGTGGTTGGAGTTGAGGAATCTGAACAGGGTGTTGCTATAGCTTCTAGTAACTTTTCGGATTGCCATTTTATTCAAGCTAGTATTTATGATTTACCTTATACTGAATTACAAAACTACTTTGATATTGTTATATCAGTAGAAGTAATTGAGCATCTTTTTTACCCTAAAGAGTTAGTAAAAGCAGCTAAAAAATGTCTTAAACCTAATGGAACTTTAATTCTGACTACACCTTATCACGGCTATCTAAAAAATATTGTGCTTGCTATTTCAGGAAAATTGGATAAGCACTTTCATGTTCTCTGGGATGGGGGTCATATTAAATTTTTTTCCGTGAAAACCCTAACTGAATTATTGAACTCAGAAGGATATACAGATATTCATTTCAAGTTTGCTGGTAGATTTCCCTACGTTTGGAAATCAATGCTGTGTTCTTGTTCTCCGATGCGGTAAGAAACTTGATGCGGCTTTCTGTAATTATTCTCACGAAAGATGAACAAGCAAATTTGCCAGATTGTTTAGCTAGTCTGCAAAAGCTGGATGCGGAAGTTTTTGTGGTTGATTCTGGAAGTAGCGATCGCACAATTGAAATCGCTAAAGAATTGGGCTGTCAAGTTTTTGAGCATCCTTTCGAGAATTATGCAAAGCAATTCAACTGGGCTATAGAGAATCTGCCCATTATGACGCCTTGGATTATGCGCCTTGATGCGGATGAACGCCTGACCCCGAAATTATTGGAAGAGTTGAAGCTGATATTACCTCAGACAGATGATGAGATTACCGGCTATCAAGTCAAACGCCGCGTGTTTTTCATGGGGCGGTGGATACGTCATGGCGGTTATTATCCCACTTGGCTGCTACGAATTTGGCGCACAGATTTTGGCGTTTGCGAACAGCGCTGGATGGATGAGCATATTGTTCTTAAACAGGGAAAAATCGCTAAGCTTCAGCACGATATCATTGATGAAAACAAAAAAGGCTTGAGTTTTTGGATAGACAAGCACAACCGTTATGCAGAGCGAGAAGTGAAAGATATGCTCAGCATCATCTCAGAAAAAGATGATGCTCTTTTGAAAAGCGGTCAATCTTCTCAAGCAATTCGGCGGCGCTGGGTTAAGAAAAATCTCTACACGCGATCGCCTCTTTTCCTCCGTGCCTTTCTCTACTTCTTCATGCGCTACATTATCGGCTTAGGTTTTCTGGATGGCATAGAAGGTTTAATCTTCCATTTTTTACAAGGCTTTTGGTATCGCTTCTTAGTCGATGCCAAAATTTATGAAAAACAAAAAAAGAAGCGATCGGCTCCTAGCTGAAAGTATGCCGCTATTTCATCACAAGCGTAAAAAGTACCGTTTTTTGTGTTTAGCAATCTCAGTCCTGATCGCGCTGTCGATTGGGATTATTCCGGTGCGAATAGCGATCGCTCATCTCCAAGCACCCGTGCCCCAAGTCATCCTTGCCTTAGGCGGTGGTCCAGACAGAGAAAAGTTCACCGCCCAATTTGCCCAAACTCATCGTTCCCTAGAAATCTGGGTTTCTTCCGGCACGCGCCCTGACAAAGCTCGTGAGATTTTTCAAGCTGCGGGGATTCCAGATGATCGAGTACATCTCGACCGACGTGCGGTTGATACCGTAACTAACTTTACCTCTCTGGTCGCTGACTTTAAAAGTTTAAATATTCAACATCTCTATCTAATCACCTCTGACTTTCATATGCGTCGGGCAACCGCGATCGCTATCCTTGTTCTGGGCAGCCGAGGCATTGCTTTCACCCCTGTGCCGATTCCCTCCAATCAACCACTCGAATCCTGGCTCCACGTCCTCCGTGACTTCGGACGGGCGCTCTTTTGGATAGTAACTGGTCACACGGGTGCTAGTCTGAATCCTCCAAAATTAAACATCAAATAATTTTAATCTTTACTTTTGGTAGTTCTCGATAAATCAAGTCTGTATTGTATGAATGAATAAAGTCTCATCTCTGTAAGGGCGGATCTCAAACCCGCCCTGGCTCCTCATTGAGCGTGATAGTCCTTAAAAGACTGGTAGTAGGAGTCTTCGGGATTGTACAGGTGACATTCGTCTGTAATCTGCTTCATTAAAGACCAAGAGAAGCGACATTCACGAATTGAGTCTCCCCACTTCTGTTGGATACTGCGATGAGCGAGTCGCAAGTTATAGGAAGGAATTGCGGTAGAAATATGGTGGGGAATGTGAACGTTGATGTCGTGGCAGAGAAATTCCACCCAGCGTGGATAATCGCAATGGACGGTTCCAAAGAGTTGCGCTTGAGCTTGATTCCACTCGTCGGCGGGGGTGAAGGGAATGTCTGGCGCTGTGTGGTGAACCAGGGTAAAGGTACTCATCCAGAAGTGGTACACCAGCCAGGGTAGAAGCCAAAATTTGACAAATCCCCAGATGCCGAGTGTGGTAATTAATAAAGGGAAGGCTACGCTAGCAAATACCAACACGACTAGCGCCGATAATTTCACCTTCTGGCGGTCTTTGCCTTTAAATTGCCACCAATTAAAATGCATAGCGCCCCAGTGGAGAATCGAAGCCACCCACCAAAATCGACCCCGCAGTAACCGATAGCCCCACTGTCCCAAGCTTCCTAAACTGTCATAAAACGCTGGTTGAAAGGGTTCCCAAGCGTTGTCTTCATTGAGTTTATTGGTGTGGGCATGATGGTAATTGTGCAGAATCCGCCAACTGTGGAAAGGATAAATTAGCGGCAGCATGAATAACTGCCCCACCAAATCGTTCACCCAGCGCCGATTGGCAAAGGAGCGGTGTCCACAGTCATGGGCAATGACAAAAAAACCAGTCAACGCTGTGCCGGTAAAAATCCAGAGGGGAGGTAAAAGAAACCAGGGAGCGATCGCTAAACCCCAGTAGCCCAAGCCAACCATTAAAACGTTGAGCAGTGCTGTGAGCCAAGCTTTGGGGCGATTCTTGGTAAAAACCTCGCGCGGTAGACTTCTCACAATATCTCTTAAATACAGGCTGTCAGTCGTTGCAAATTCCGAGTTCGGGATCGTTGCTGGGATGGTCGATAAGGTCATGAAGAGATTAAAGTTCTCGGGGTTTTCGTTGAGTGCAGTGCATTTATACGCACACAAAAATACTGCCCGATACAGATTTGTGGCAGGCAGTATTTTTGCTCGGCTAATAATTTATCACTTCGGGCAAACGAAGCTAGCACCGAAGAGTTGCCGATGAGGTTACAAACAGCATTTCTAAGGATAAAAGCCTCTTCTTACGAACCTTGCGCGTTGGCGGTGCTGGATGTCACCGCCATTTCGCGATCCGATGCTAACCGCTGCTGTTTGATTGTTTGCAGCTGTTGCAAGAGAATTTCAACTTCCGCCTGCAAATGCAGGAATTTAACTTGCTGGTCGGCTTGATAGACAGCTTTGGTCACAGGCTTCAGATGCTTGTTACCAGTTAGGGCTGTCGAAAGATTGCTCAGCGGCTCGGAATTGCCAACAGAGTCTTGCGGACGGGTCAGTGTAGATGAACGAGTGGACATCAGCTAAATAAATATTTCTGTGTACTCACACCATCCAGTAATTTTAGCCTGAAGTGGTAACTAAGTTAAATTTTATGTGTCGCTTTTCCAATTGGCTAAAAAAATGCTGTGTGCCGTAGAAGTTGGGCGGTAATGCCACCTTTGTCGCTCTGGCGAGCGCAGGCTGCGCCTACGGGTCGAATACGGCTCGCGGTCTTCAATCACTCGGGACACAATCGAGGCTGTGCCTCGATTGCGAACCAAAATCTAAAATCGGTTTAATTTCGCCAAGGACGACTCACCTGTTCCAATTGGGCAACTTCCTCGTCGCTCAATTCCCAACCGAGCGCCCCAGCATTCTGTCGCGCCTGTTCGGCTGTCTTCGCGCCTGGAATCGGAATCACATCGTTCTGAGCAATTAACCAATTCAGGGCAACCTGAGCGGGTGTTTTTTGATACTTTTCCCCTAACTGGCTCAGCAAGGATGTCACCAGGGAGATTTTCTCCAAGCCGCTGCGGCTGAAGCGAGAGTCAAATCTGCGGGCACCTGTCGGTTCCTGGTACTTCTCAACGGTGTACTTGCCAGTGAGTAACCCTTGTGCTAAAGGGCTGTAAGCGAGGATCGTAATCCCCAGTTGACGCGCTGTGTCGAGAATGCCATTTGTTTCGACTTGTCGAGTTAGCAGAGAATAGCGCACTTGGTTCACCGCTAAAGGCACTCCTCGATCTGCTAGTTGTTGGTGCGCTTGTTTCATTTGTTCGGCGGAGTAGTTGCTGACGCCGACTGTCGCAATTCTGCCGCGCTTCACCTCATCGGCTAGGGCATTCATCAATGTCTCTTGACTCATCAAGAAGGCAAAAGGCCAATGCACCTGATAAAGGGCGACTTGTTCGACCCGCAGACGTTTTAAACTTTCTGTTAAAGCATCGGAGACAGATTGAGCCGTGAATCGCCAAGGGGCAGGACCGTATTTAGTAGCAATTTGGGCAGGACAGCCAGTTTCTTGCATGAACTTTCCCAAAAGTGACTCTGACTCTCCGAACCCGTAAATCTCAGCGGTGTCAAAGAAGTTAACGCCGGCATTCAGAGTCGCTTCAAAGGCTTCTCGTAATTGGGCTTCGCCGTAATCGCTGCCATAATTCCAAAACAGCTTGTCTCCCCAAGCCCAAGTGCCGATACCGAGTTGGGTGACAATCGGGCCATCGCGCCCTAAAGTAATCGTTTGTAAGCTCAAAATTTTTACTCTTTACAAAACTTCATATTTTTCAGTTTAACGTCGCAGACAGTCGCAGATGAGTATGGTGAAATGAGAACAGCAAAAAATGTTTTCATTGACTTTTAAAAAAAATGGCAACAGGTGATATATCAAATTTGCAACCAGAGGCATCAAAACCCCGCGAGTCATTTCCTCCCAAGGTGAATTTATTCACCATGTTCCGACTCGGCTTATTCCAGATGGGATTGGGGATGATGTCCGTTTTGGCATTGGGCATCCTCAACAGAGTCATGATTGGGGAGTTAGCAATTCCTGCCACCATTGCTGCGGGTGCCTTGGCAATGCACCAGTTTGTTGCCCCAGTGCGGGTGTGGTTTGGGCAAATGTCGGATGCGAAGCCGATATTGGGGTATCACCGCACGGGTTATGTGTGGATAGGTGCGACATTATTTGCGATCGCATCCTTCCTCGCCGTACAAGTAATGTGGCGGCTGGGCAATGTGGTGCAAGCTGCCGGGGGTTGGTCGTGGACAACCCAAACCTACGGCTGGACTGGTTTGCTGGCACTTGTCTTCGTGTTTTATGGCGTGGCGCTGAGTATGAGTTCGACTCCCTTTGCCGCGATGTTGGTGGATGTTTCCGATGAAGATAATCGTTCTAAACTCGTCGGGATTGTCTGGTCTATGTTGATGGTGGGAATTGTTATCGGGGCAATTCTCGGCAGCAGTTTGCTCAAGCAAGTCGGCACAGACGCACCCCTATCAGCATTGCAAGCCTCGATCGACCGCTTGTTTATGATTGTACCGGCGACCGTGGTGGGTCTGGCATTGCTGGCGACAGTGGGCGTCGAGAAAAAATATTCCCGCTATACCTCTCGTTCCACTTTAGTAGAACGAGAAGATAGCATTACCTTGGGTAAGGCATTGCGAGTGTTAACCGCTAACCGGCAAACGGGAATCTTTTTTACGTTTTTGCTGGTGATGACGATTAGTTTGTTTATGCAGGAAGCAGTCTTAGAACCTTATGGGGGCGAGGTTTTCCGAATGCCAGTTTCGGAAACAACCAAGCTGAATGCTTACTGGGGACTGGGAACCCTGATTGGAATTAGCAGCACTGGTTTTTTGATTGTGCCGCGCCTAGGTAAGCAAAAAACCGCTAAGCTAGGCTGTCTGTTAGTAGCGGCTTGTTTTGTGTTAATTATCCTGTCAGGATTCAGCCAAAATCAAAAGTTATTGCAAGGTGCGTTATTCTTGTTTGGTCTTGCCTCTGGCGTCACAACCACCGGCGCGATTAGCTTAATGCTGGATCTGACAGCAGCGGAAACGGCAGGTACGTTTATCGGTGCTTGGGGATTGTCGCAGGCAATGGCACGGGCGCTGGCAACCGTGACAGGGGGTGCTGTTTTGGATTTGGGGAAACAGCTATTTGCAAACCCGGTACTCTCTTATGGATTGGTATTTGCGCTGCAAGCCGTGGGGATGGTGCTAGCGGTTTGGTTCCTCAGTCGGGTAAATGTGTCAGAATTTCGCACAGATGCCAAGAAAGCGATCGCAACTGTCCTGGAAGGTGAATTAGACTAACGAATTGCGAATAGATAATCCAAGAGTGGCTAATTGTATTGCCATTCGCCATCAACCCCGAACCACGAACACAGATGACAGATTTTTGGGAGAAGGTTTTAAGCTTTGCACAAGAGACGACGGTTAGACTCGGCAAGCAACTGCTGCAAGATTTTGGGCAGATCCAGGCAGAACATAAAGCAGATGGGAGTTTGGTAACGCAGGCAGATAAGTGGGCGGATCGAGAAATTCGAGAAGCGATCGCGCGCACATTCCCCAGCCACGATGTTTTGAGTGAAGAAGCAGAACATACCTTTTTCGGTTCTGAATGGTGCTGGATCATCGATCCGGTTGATGGCACCACCAATTTTACGCGGGGAATTCCCATCTGGGGAATTTCAATGGGGTTGCTGTATCAAGGCACTCCGGTATTTGGGTACGTGTATTTTCCCCCCACCAGGCAATCTTTTCACGGCTTTTGGCACGGAGAGGGCGGTAACAATGGTGCTTTTTTAAATCATCGCCCGATTCACACTAGCCCAGATGCTCCGAGTAATAGTCACTTCTTCTGCGTGTGTGCTAGAAGTACCTCGATCTTGCAGAAACCTTTCCCCTGCAAAATCCGGATGCTGGGCGTCACCACCTACAATTTCCTGGCAGTTGCTTCCGGTACCAGCTTGGGCGGTGTTGAATCTACCCCCAAAATTTGGGATATTGCAGCAGTCTGGGCAATTTTGCAGGCAGCGGGTGGAGTTTGGATACCGCTAACTTCAAAACCTGTGTTTCCTTTGCAAAAAGGAGTAAATTATGGCAGTATTTCTTTCCCTACTTTAGTGGTGAGTCGTCCCGAACTCGTCCCCACTTTTCAACCTTTAGTGGAATTTTTGGGGAAGAACAATTGACAGTTGCCTCTGTTTAAGGGAAGTGTCAACCATTCCTTAATAACCGCTTGGGGCACCTTCCCCGCGAGGATCGGCAGCCCCTTCTAATAAGCCTTCAGGGGTGACGACGATCGCGTTCGCATTTCCCCAAGGCGATCGCTCTTCGATTTTGTGCCCTCGACGGCGAAGTTCTGCAAGCGTAGCGGCGTCTAAACCGTAAGGTTCCACGTTCAGCTTATCAGGAAGCCATTGATGATGAATGCGGGGGGCAGAAACGGCGGCACCGGCATCCCTGCCGTATTCTAGGACGTTGAGGACAACTTGCATCACGGTCGTAATGATCGTGCTACCCCCAGGCGCACCGACAGCCATCCGCAGCTTGCCATTTTCGGTGACGATAGTTGGGGTCATACTGGAGAGGGGAATTTTACCCGGAGCGATCGCATTCGCTTCACCACCCACTAATCCAAAAACGTTGGGAACTCCCGGCGCAGCGGCAAAATCGTCCATCTCGTCATTTAGCAGAATCCCCGTTCCCGGCACCACCACACCCGATCCAAAGCCGTAGTTAATCGTAAACGTGAGGCTGACGGTATTGCGATCCTCATCGACTACCGTTAAATGAGACGTATCTTGCGATTCCTTGGGCTTACCAAAGCCCTGTAACGTCTCCTGATTCCCTGCCTTTACCTCAGTGGAAGCTCGTGCCCGTTGCAGACTAATTTCCTGGCGTCTTTTGGCAGCGTATGCCGGATCGATCAGAGCGTTAACCGGAACTTTCACAAAAGCCGGATCGCCCAAATGCACCGCCCGATCTGCATAAGCGATCCGCATGGCTTCCACCATGAGATGTAGGGTGTCAGGGTGGTGCCATCCTTTGGATTTTAAATCGGTTTCCCCGATAATATTTAACATTTGCAGCAGGTGAACGCCTCCCGAAGAAGGGGGCGGCATCGAGCAAATCCGAGCAGCGCGGAAATTGCCACAGACGGGGGCGCGCCAGGTAGTTTTGTAAGATTTGAGGTCTTCAAGGGAAATCAAACCCCCATTTTTTGCCATATCGCTAGCGATCGCGCGGGCAATGTCGCCAGTGTAGAAGTCCTGAGGATTGAGGGCGATCGCTTGTAAGGTTTTGGCTAAATCTTTTTGTACCAGCTTCTCTCCCGGTGCAAACAAAGTGCCGTTCGGCGCGAAAATTTGTCGGGCTGCGGGATTATTGAGAATGGCATCCTTGCGGTTTCCAGCAACTTGGGCGAAACGGGAGGTAGGGTTAATCGTAGAGCCTTCGTTAGCAAAACGAATGGCGGGTGCGATTGTTTCTTTCCAGGGAAGTTTGCCATACTGGCGATGAAGTTCATACAGTCCCGCCACCGTTCCGGGCACCGCTACTGACAAATAACCAGTGACACTAGCATTGGGACGCACCTTCCCCGCTGCATCCAGGTACATATCCCGTGTTGCCTTCAGGGGAGCGCGTTCGCGGAAGTCCAGCGCTTTGATTTCGCCAGTTTTCTCCAAGCGTACCAGGGCAAAACCCCCGCCGCCGATCCCCGCCGAAAAAGGCTCGACAACGGAAATGGCAAAAGCAGTTGCCACGGCTGCATCGACTGCATTGCCTCCCTTGCGTAACATACTCAACCCCGCGTCACTCGCCAGTTGGTGAGCGGAGACAACCATCCCCCGCTTACTTCTGAGGGGCTGTATAAATGCTGCGGGTGCTTTGTCGCACCAAGACACGGAAACAGAGACAAGAACTGTCACCAGTGCTAGGGAAAAACGCTTAGACCTTAGAGAAATAGGCATTATTGTGGCGCAACAGAGCGATCGCTTTTGCCCCTAAAGATATCACTTACCACTGGCGATGATTGTTTTTTTTCTTGAACCAATCGCTTTTCCTTACCACCATTCAAGCTTGGATGCGTCCGGTGAGGTTAGCGATCGCCGTCGCTAACTCCGCTGGGTTCACAGGCTTAGGAATGTGTACCTGGAAGCCTGCTTGGAGAGCCTTTGTACGGTCTTCAGCGCTGGCGTAGGCACTTAAGCACACAGCCGGAATTTTTCCGCTTTGTGTATCCAGCGCCCTGACTTTACGAATTAAGGCGTAGCCATCTTCTCCGGGCATCCCAATATCGCTTACCAAGATATCTGTCTGCAAGCGGTGAAGCGCTTCCAGTGCTTCGCCTGCACCCGTTACAGCGGTGACTTGAGCCTGATATTGCTCCAAGATAGCAATTAGCACTTCGCGGGCGTCGGCTTCATCATCCACGATTAGCACTCGCAAGCCATCCAGACTGACGGGAGAAGCAAAGTTGCCGGAGGAGAGAGGAAGGTGAGAATCGAGTTCATCCTTCCGCTTTCTGACTTCATCCGTCCGCAACGGTAGATTCACAATAAAGGTTGTGCCTAACCCCAGTCCAGGGCTTTGAGCGCAGACAGTTCCCCCTTGC
This sequence comes from Coleofasciculus sp. FACHB-1120, assembly GCF_014698845.1. Lineage (NCBI taxonomy): Bacteria > Bacillati > Cyanobacteriota > Cyanophyceae > Coleofasciculales > Coleofasciculaceae > Coleofasciculus > Coleofasciculus sp. FACHB-1120. The sequence goes on from NZ_JACJTV010000022.1 coordinate 57,732, forward strand.
AATTCTACGAGGTGGCGCACGATCGCGAGTCCGAGTCCGAGTCCGCCATGCGATCGCGTCGTTGTACCATCGGCTTGACGAAAGCGTTCAAATACATAAGGGAGAAAGTCGGCACTAATTCCCTGTCCCGTATCAGTTACTCTGATTTGGGCATAGTTGGAAATCGGGTGTTCATTCCCATTCCCGATTTCCACAGAAAGTTTTACCTCGATTCGCCCCCCCTTGGGGGTAAACTTGACCGCGTTAGAAAGCAGATTCCAGAAAACTTGCTGCAAACGAGCGGAATCGCCCAAAATGATTCCGGCTGAGCGATCGCATCTAGCGTCAATTTGAATATTTTTTGCTTCTGCTGCGGGTAGCACCGTATCAATAGCCGCCTCAATCACGGGTACAAGTTCGATGGGGCGCACATTTAGGCGCAGCTTGCCAGTAATAATCCGCGAGACATCTAAAACATCCTCAATCAGTTGAGACAGTGCCCTTGTATTCCGGTCGATGGTTTCTAGGGCGCGGGCAACCGTGGCTGCGTCAAACTTCCGGGTACGGAGGAGTTGAGTCCATCCCAGCATGGCGTTGAGAGGCGTTCGCAGTTCGTGGGAAAGGGTCGCTAAAAACTCATCTTTGGTGCGGTTTGCTTCTTGGGCTTCCCGGTAAAGACGTGCATTCTCAACCGCGACGGAAGCCATCTGTGCTAGCTGGACGAAGATGGCTTCATCTTGTTCGCTGAAGTCACCCTCGTATTTATCCGACAGGTGAATCAAACCGATATTGTTCCCGTTGTGTCCTATCAGCGGTGCGGCTAGCCAGCCTCGCATCGGTGAATTATCCGCAGTGCCAAATTCTTTCCAAGCGGGATGTGCCTCCAGTTCAGCTTGCGTCAGCCGCATCGGGCGGTTCCTCTGACAGACAAGCGAGTAGATGCCGGTGCCATCGAGTTTTTCAAGGAATTCGCGCCTGGGGGCATATTTGTCCGAGAGGGAGATGGCATTGATAGACTGCGCCCAGTCTTGATTTACCTTCAGGTTGGCGTGTGACTGGTGGGCACCGATGATTGTACGCGCTTGCTCGGCGATCGCTTGCAACCGCTGCTCGATCGAGAGTGTGGAGTTGATGGCTAAAGCCGCATCCGCCAAGCCTCGAAGTTGGGTTGCCCGTTGTTGTTCGTTGAGCAAAAGTTGGTTGCGTTCTTGCTCTAACTGCTTGCGATCGCTAATATCGGCAACAATGGACATACAGCTAAGATTTCCTTGAGCGTCACGCACCGGACAAGCCCAGACGCTGATATCAACCAGTGAACCGTCCTTCTTTCGCCGACGTGTTTCGATAGCCGTTAATGTTCTGCCATGCTCGATAGCATCAAGTTGTGCTAGGAACTCGTCTCGCTTATCTTCTAGGATGCTAGGAAGAAAACGGCCGACTACCTCTTGTTCGCTCCAACCGAAGATCCGCTCATCTGCTGGATTCCACAGTTTTACGGTTCCATCCTCAAGACTAAGAACTGTAATCCCTAGGGGACAAGCTTGAATCAGGCTGTCCAGAGTTTGGTTCGTTGCTTGCAGCGCTTCCTCAGTTCGCTTGCGTAGCGTAGCGTGCCGCCGGCTTTCGCTGATATCTTCAACCATGCCCAATCCATAGCAGGCTTTTCCTTCTCGATCAAAAATTGCCGTAGCTGTGAGATTTATCCATAAAATTTCTCCATTTTTCTTGATGTAACGTTTTTCTATTTGGTAGCTGGCTACCTCACCTTTAAATATTTGCTCTATATAACGCCAATCTTTTTCAACATCTTCGGGGTGGGTAATATCTGCAAAAGTCAATTGACTGAGTTCTTGTTCGGGATATCCCAACATCTCACAGTAGGTTTTATTTATCTTGACAAACCGACCGTTTAAGTCAACAACGGAGATGCCAATGGGTGCTTCTTCAAAAAATGTGCGGAATCGTTCCTCGCTTTCCCGAAGCGCTTCCTCTACCCGGATGTGTTCTGTAATATCTTCGTGTACCAGAACCACTTCGCAAATATTTCCAGCTTCATCTTTTACAGGATAGATGAAAGCCTGCGTCCAGCGTTCTTGGTCTTGGTAATCTCCTAGCTCCGCAACATCATATACGATGGGTGGCATCTCTACCGCCTCGCCAGCAAATGCCCTTTGAATGTATGGCATGATGCCTTTAGCGACTAATTGGTGATCCTGCAACAGGTTGTATTCTGGAATTTGGTCAAGCGTGATTCCCCAAAGTTTTTCCCAAGCTCGGTTTACTTGAATAATCCGACCATCGGGAGCCATAATTTGCGTACTCAAGGGGGACTGATCCACCAAAGCCCGGAAGCGAGTTTCTGATATTCGCAACTCCTGCTCAGCGCGTTTGCGTAGCGTAGCGTGCCGCAGGCTTTCGCTTAAGTCAATTGCAAAACCCACACCCGATTGGTTAGAGCCGCCCAGATAGCCTGTCCCTACTAAGACGGGAACCCTGGTGCCGTCTTTGCGGATATATTCCTTCTCGAAAGGAGTGTGCGATCCTTTCTGCTGCATCTCCTCCATCGCCTGCATATCTAGATGCCGATATTCTGGCGGCGTCATTTCCGCCCAGTTCGCTTTTCCAGACAGCACTTCCTCCTGCGTATAACCGACAATGTTACAAAAGACATCGTTTGCCTCCAGGATATTGCCAGAAAAGTCCGCAATGATGACCCCGATGATATTTGACTCAATCAAGCGTCTCGCCCGTGTTTCGCTCTCTCTGAGAGCCGCTTCGGCTTGTTTGCGCTGGGTAATGTCGCGGGAAATGACCACGAGCCCTTTGATGCTTTTATCCTGATTGTGCAGTGGGGCTACGATATATTCGTAGTGTTGCAAGCCGCTAGCCGTTAAGAATTCATTTTCCTTCCTAATCGGTTCTCCGGTAGCGATTACTTCTTCTCTATGAGCATCGAATCGGCTCATAATTTCTTCTGGCAAGCCGATATCTCTCCAAGTTTTGCCTACTAGCTCGCTTGGCTCGAAGCCCACGACTTGGGCACCGCCTGTGCTTACATATTTGTAGCGACCTTCCCGATCGAAGATGTAGATGTGATCGACAGATGCCGAAAGAATCGCATCCAGCGTACTGGCTTGTTCTTGAAGCTCGTTTGCAAGTTGCCGAGAGTTTTCTTCCGCTTGTTTGCGTAGCGTAGCCTGCCGCAGGCTTTCGCTAATGTCCCGTTGACTTCCCCAAGCTCGTACTAAAAAACCATTTTCCACAATTCCCACGAGATTGTTTAAGAAATATTTGGAATTTCCTTCTTTATCCACCTCATAGGATTCGGCATCGTTGAGTCGGTAGCCAGACTGAATAAACGCACGTAAATATTCAAGATTATGTGGCTCTGAGGGAATCAGAAAAGTTTCTAATCTTACTCCAATAATTTCTTCTGTGCTATTAAAACCATACATTTGAGCCATAACCCGATTACATTCAGCTAAGTATCCATATTGGTAGAAATGCTTAATTTGTTCATCTTCTGAAAGTTCTATGGGAATCGGCTGCTCAAGTTCAAACCGCCAAATCCCCTCGGAACTCTGCTCAATAAAAGCGCGGTAGCGCTCTTCGCTGTTCCTCAACAAGGCTTCAGCTTGCTTGCGCTCAGTAATGTCTCGAATAATACTCAAAACTATTTTTCTGTCGCCAATTAATAAGCTCTGGGCACTCACTTCTACCGGAAAGAAAGTCCCATTTTTGCGGCAGTGAATCGTTTCAAACAAAATACCTTGCTTGTCTGCTTGCTTAAGTTGACTATCTATTAAATCCAGAGTTTCTGGCGCTCGTAAATTGTTTATTTTTAGGGAAAGCAACTCTGATTTAGAATACCCATATGCTTGAATAGCAGCCTGATTGGCTTCAATAATTTGACCATCAAGCTGCACATATAAAACAATGTCACGACTGTGTTGAGAAAGAAGTTGATATCGTTTTAATTCTTCCTCAGCTGCTTTGCGCTCAGTGACATCAGTTAACATCGCGATCGCTTTTGGCATCGCTTCGCCTTTGGCGTCGCTGATACCGCCTTCATTAAAAATAAGATTTGTGGAGACAATTGCCCAAAGCGTCGAACCGTCTTTGCGGCGGTAACGGAAGTCAAACTGCTCTTTAATGCCGGGGTTCCCGCGCTCCAAAGATTGCTCTATCTGAATGCGAGCCTCTTCATCCATGAAGTCAAAAATTGAACGCCCGAGCATCTCTTCGACACCGTAACCGAACATCTCGGCTAACCGTTGATTGACATACTCTATCCGCAGTTGGGCATCCAATAACCAAATGCCCTCGTTAGCCGTCTCGACAATGCTACGATATCGCTCCTCGCTAGCTCGTACTTTTAATCTGTTCCTCTCGGCTCGTTGCTTGGCAGCCTTTAATTCCGCACCGATCCAACTAATAAATAATGCCACCAACCCAAACACCGCCAGTCGCAGGATGTCCCCCCCACCAAATAAAACTGAATGGAACGGAGAGATAAAAAAATAAGAAATCGTTAAAGTAGACAAAACGGTAGCTAGCAGTCCCGGTTTTAAGCCGCCGTACCAAGAACTCAACATTACAGCAGCAAAAAAAAGTGGGGAAATGTGCGGCTGAATGTGTGGAAATAACCACAGTGTCAGTACCCCGGCGCTAGCAACAGCGAGTACAGCAACACCGTAGCGCCGTAATCGAGGATCTATTTTTTTTAACATATTCTGTTCTCCTGGTGAGTTCAGCATTTCGAGCGCTTCCCACGATCTAAATACCAACACCGATTCTTAATGTGAAAAATGAAAAACGAATCTCCCACACCAGCGCGATCGCGTTAACCTAGCGCTAAAAGAGTCAGTTCGCTGGTTCGCACATCTACCCTAGTAGCCCCTCGATCCGTATCATAGCCAGATGTCAAAGTTTAGCCCCTCTATATTTCAAAATTTCAAAATACTGATGATGCTACCACCAGACACAGAAATCGGCTCCAATTGGTCTGTGGCACAAGATTGCGCCATACTGTAACAATTTTGCGCGGTTGGGTTGTGAGGTTGGGAGTATTTCTTGGCTACCCCCGATGCGTTCATTTTTTCATTGGGGAAAGCTCCAATTCCTGCAAGGGTTTAATCGAATTGTGCAATAACTCTCCTAAAATTATCGGGGGATTAAGGATTTTAAAAAAATAATGGCTCGTAGCCCTACTTTATCTTTTGATCGCGGCACCTTAATATTGCATCCACCTCCTAGGGGGAAAGCTTGGGTGGAATATGCGACTTGGGACGATCGCGTGGAAAAGTTCCGTATTCCGGCGATTCACTATCGTCAACTGGTGGAAGCACTACAAGCGGAAGAAACAAATTTTATCGACGAAGCGAAGGATTTTCAAGCGTTGGAACTCGTCGCCAGTATGGAAATGGAACCCTACCCGCATCAAACCGAGGCGCTGATGGCTTGGAAGCAAGCGGGGCGTCAGGGGGTGGTGGTGCTGCCGACGGCGGCTGGAAAGACTTATCTGGCTCAACTGGCGATGCAGGCAACGCCGCGCAGTACGTTGATTGTGGTGCCAACGTTGGATTTGATGCACCAGTGGTATGCCCACTTGACAGCGGCATTTCCGGATGCGGAGGTGGGATTGCTGGGAGGGGGTTCGCGGGATAGAACAGCAATTCTGGTTGCCACTTACGACAGTGCGGCAATTCATGCTGAAAACTTGGGCAATCGCTATGCAATGCTCGTGTTTGATGAGTGCCACCACTTACCGACTGACTTTAATCGGGTGATTGCCGAATATGCGATCGCTCCCTACCGACTCGGACTCAGTGCAACTCCAGAGCGTTCTGATGGCAAACACGCCGATTTAAATCTTCTCATTGGTTCCGAAGTTTACCGCAAAACAGCAGAAGAACTTTCTGGTTCGGCACTCGCTGAGCATGAGATCGTACAGATTAAAGTCAAGTTATCGCAACTAGAACGCGATCGCTACAACGAGTTAATTCAACTCCGCAACAACTTTTTGCGAGAATCCAATATTTCTCTAGGCAGCATACAAGGCTGGCAGCAGTTTGTGATGAGAAGTGCCGGTTCGCCAGCAGGACGTCGGGCAATGCTAGCCCATCGGGAAGCGAAAGATATCGCCTTGGGTACAGACGGCAAACTGCGAATTCTCGCCAATTTGATCGCCGAACACCACCCAGAACGAATTCTAATTTTTACCGCTGATAACGCGACCGTTTATCGGATCTCTCAAGATTTCTTAATCCCAGCGATTACCCATCAAACGCCGGTCAAGGAACGCCACGAGATACTAACCCGCTTTCGGGAGGGAGAATACAAAACTCTGATTGCTTCCCACGTCCTCAATGAAGGGGTGGATGTCCCTGCTGCTAGCATCGCAATTATCTTATCCGGCACAGGTTCGCAGCGTGAGTTTATTCAGCGCATGGGGCGGGTTTTGCGGAAAAGTCAGGATAAAAATAAACGCGCTATTCTCTATGAGGTGGTGGCGGAAAATACCAGCGAAGAAGGTACATCCCAACGGCGGCGGGGCGATCGCAGAAACGAACCGCCAAGGCACTCTAGCGAAGCGGGGCAAAGTCCAAAACGCAGAGGAACAAAAGAGGCAAAAGGTAAGCAATTGGAGATTTTACCGTCTCCACCTACTATTTACGGAAAAAAGTCTAATGTCACCAAAAAAGCAGCAGAGTCTTCAGAAAAATGGCAAGAAGATGACAAAGATTGATGATTTAAAGTGGGCATTTTTCAACGCTTTCGTAGTGCCAAGGATTCTGAAAAATCACGCCGAGTAACCCTATATCTTTGCGTACCTCTGCGCTTACCTTAGCGTACCTCTGCGTTTAAAAAATCTACCGTTTTATGTTACCTACTGACCTTTTAATCCACCGCCAAAATGGCGAAACAATCGTCCCAAAGCGCTTAAATATTGATGATAAGCATCTGGAGATTGCATCCGATTTGATTACCTGTTTTCAGGAAGCGCTTGGTTGTACACAGGGCGAACTCGATCGCCAGTTGCTGGAATTAGAAGGAGATAGTCCAGATTATCGTCTGAAGCGAGGACTTGCCCACATTCTCAAAAGCAGTTTGTGTACGTTTGAAGTCGTCAGTCCCTTGGAACCGCCAGAATTGCGGGAACGAGTCTTTGCACTAGCGGCTCAATCTGTTCCCAGCCCCCAAGCGTCGGCGCAGACACTAAGCTTATTAGCGGACAAACTCAGCCAGGAACTCGATCGAGAAGTGCTGGCGAGTCAAATTCGCATGGGACTTTACGCAGATTTAGCTGAGAATCGCATCCTCACCCAGTTTGACACTCCCACGCCCGAAAATTTGTTGCACCGATACAATTTATCCCAGGTGCAGGGTGTCTTCTATCGAGCGAGTCAAATTACTCTGAATGCTCACCGCAACGTTCCGGGTGAATATAAGCTGTTATTCCGCTATCTCAAATTATTTCAACTGATGGCATATATTGAGGGCGATGCGGATCACGGTTTCACAATAACAGTGGATGGCCCTACCAGTTTATTTAAACCGAGTACCCGCTATGGGTTAGCGATCGCTAAACTCCTCCCAGCTTTACTCCACGTAACTAAATGGAGTCTCAGCGCCACGCTGCAAAACCGCGACGCCTTCACTGGTAACTGGAAAACCGGACGCTTTACGCTGAATTCTGAGTGTGGTTTGGTTTCCCACTACCCACCGGGCAAGCCTTATGACAGTATGTTAGAGGCGTCTTTTGCTGACCGCTGGGACGCGCTGAAAAGTGAATGGATATTAGAAAGAGAAGTTGACCTTATCCCTATTCCAGGCAGTGTCATGATTCCCGATTTTCGCCTCGTTCATCCCGATGGTCGCACGTTCTTACTAGAAATTGTTGGCTACTGGCGTCCCGAATACTTGCAAAAGAAGTTTTCTCAGGTGCGTCGCGCTGAATGCGATAACCTAATTTTAGCGATTTCGGAGCGGCTAAATTTAGAGAAAGCCGGGGTTAAATTGAACGATGTACCGGCAAGAATTGTTTGGTTTAAAGATAAATTAGCGCCCAAGGCGGTGTTAGCTGCAATGGATTAATATCCACTTGCTTTCAGAAGAGCGGATTAGATAGTTGACAGCTCGTTAGGCAATTTGTTACTAGCGCTATCGAAATCCAGTTAATCTACTTTTAAAGGTTTTCTGCCTTCTATTTAGCTTTCCAATTCTCGACTTGCCTAGAATCTCAAAGAATAACTTTTTAGGGTAGGTACTGTCCCAATATTGCTTCGTGACAAATAATATTTCAACTTGAGTTTAGTAGCAAAAAAAACAATACCTGCGAATCTTAGTGGTTTTAGCTCTAGCTAAATCTTATTAAATAGTAACCACTACGTAAATACTGAGTATACATTACTTCTACTTCTACCGAAAGTAGGAAGACGATTACAGAGGAATGAGTTTTAATCTAGTGCATCCCAATTTTAGGAGAAACCAAGTAGACACCGATGAATAAAGAACTTAAAACTCAAATTAAAACACGAGTTGGCATGATGTTGGTTGTGAGTGCTGGAATTTTACTAAGTTTTCCAGCTACTGCACTAATTAGTAACTCTAATAATCCCTCTAATGCTGGTAGTGGCTCCGAGCAAGCTGATTTAACTGTGAGTCGCCAAGAGTTATTAGCTCAAGATGCGCCAGCTAGTCCTGAAGAGAGTCCCGAAGCTAGTCCTGAAGCCAGTCCCGAAGCTAGCCCTGAAGAGAGTCCCGAAGCCAGCCCTGAAGCTAGTCCCGCAGCTAGTCCTTCACCCACAAGTACGATGAACAACAACAACACCGATCTCATGCCAGGGATTTGGCTATGTTTAAATAATCCTAGTCCGCAGTGTGGTAATCCCCCAAGACCTTAAACTCTCCGCCTATCTGTAGTGTGAAGGGAGCGCAATCGCGATCGCACTCCCGTGACCAATAAAAAAGCCCCCATTTCTGGGGGCTTCTTTATGCTTTAGTAGCGACGAGAGAAACTGTTGTTTCTCCGACCGCCACCATCAGACGAACCTCTGTCTTCGCGGGGCTTGGCTTTATTCACTTTCATGTCACGACCCATCCATTCAGCACCATCCAGGGCTTCGATGGCAGCCGTTTCTTCAGCCTCGGTAGACATTTCCACAAAACCAAAGCCGCGCGGACGACCTGTTTCGCGGTCAGTGGGTAGCTGAACCCGCTTTACAGAACCATATTCTGCAAAAACGCCGGTCAGATCGGCTTCGGTAACGTCGTAGGACAGATTACCTACATAAATAGACATAGATCGACTCCAAAATCATAGGAACGTGGAGATTGAGATTTCGGAGAGGAGTCTGTTAAGACCAAGACGAAAAAGCCAGTCAATAAAAACAAAACCTTGCAACCGAATCAACTCTCATTTGAGATGATAACATCTTAAGAATTGATCTGTAAAAGAGCCATAAAAGTATTACAAAACGCAATATTGAGGATGATGTGGGGGCAAAAGGCGATCGCATACTTGGATCGGCAGTTCTCTCCTCTTCTCTCCACTTAACCCAGGATAACGGTACGCGATCGCATCAAAAGAGTCAGTACCCGCATGGGCGAGGAGACCTCACCCCTACGACCCTATTTTCCAGTGAAATAATATAGCGCTGAGTGCTGACAAAATGTATCTTCAACAACACGTTAAGCTGCATAGAAACTGTAAGTAAGTTTGGGTTGTTTGGAATCAGCAACCAGAAGCACAGAATTTGAACGGGTCTACGTGCTTAAACAAAAAGCCATGTCTTCAGCTTTGCAGCCAGAATCAGATAGCTACTGACAACAGATGCGATAACCGCAAGTCTTCTACAACTCAAAACCTAAAATGGGATTAGTGTTGTGGATCGACGCGATTGATAAAGGCGGCTACGGCAATCATTGGCAAGCCCACCAGCAGGCAAATGAGCCATTGATTTAAGTTCAGCGGTGTTGTAGAGAATAAGCGATTCATTAGGTTCCACTGACTGAAAATTACTTGCAAAATCACAGTGCAGGTAATCCCGATCGCCAGGGCTGGGGAATGGCGAAGGCGTCCGATGCCACGAATTTTGGCAATTACAGCATTTCCAAAGTGGCTAATGCTTAAAAGATAAAAGATTCTCCCGACCACTAAAGCCTGGATTGCCATTGTACGGGCTAAATCAATATTCCCGGTTGTTTGTTTCATCCATTCAAATACGCCAAAAATTACAATCCAGTTAAAAGCAGAAATTACTAAGATCCGCTTTAACAGACTGCCAGACAGCAAGGGTTCATTCGGGTTGCGTGGAGGCTGTTGCATCACCTGCTGAGATTTAGGCTCAAAGGCTAAGGGAACAGTCATGGCAATAGAATTAACCATATTTAGCCAGAGAACTTGTAAAGATAAGATGGGCAATTCTCTAGCGAGTAACACGCTAATCAAAATCGTCATCGATTCGCCACCATTAACGGGGAGAATGAAGGCGATCGCTTTCAGGAGATTTCGGTAAACGGTACGACCTTCCTCCACAGCTGCTTCTATCGAGGCAAAGTTATCATCGGTCAAAATCATATCGGCGGCTTCTTTCGCCACCTCAGTCCCCGCACCTCCCATTGCAATCCCAATATCTGCTTGCTTGAGTGCAGGCGCATCGTTAACCCCATCCCCCGTCATCGCGACAACTTCGCCTTTAAGTTGTAAAGCTTCAACAAGACGGAGTTTTTGTTCCGGTGCGACGCGGGCAAATACGACTCCATCTTCTACCGCCGTCGCCAGTTCTTGTTCATTCATTTGAGCAAGTTCTTGCCCGGTAAACGCCAGAACTTCCCCATGCCTTTTCAATTCCATGCGAGAAGCGATCGCTGCTGCGGTGACAGCATGATCGCCCGTAATCATCTTGACTTGAATCCCCGCTTCTTGACAGGCTTGCACGGCAGCGATCGCTTCTTTTCGGGGCGGATCGATCATCCCCTGCAATCCAATGAAAATTAGATTCTTTTCAATATCAGCATGATCTACTGATTTTTGGTTGCCAGACATCGGCTTCTTCGCCAATGCCAGCACTCGTAGCCCCTGTTCTGCCATTGCATCAACTTCCTGATGCACCCTTTCTCCATCCACAGGGATCAAACCCCCATCAGCATCTAGCATCTGCTGACAGCGTTGGAGAATTGCCTCTACCGAACCCTTGACGTAAATTGTTGTAGACCTTGTAGATCCGGGGGTTCGCCGCCCGTCCCCATCGCTTTTACCTTCATGCACCGTTGCCATGTACTGAAATTCAGACTCAAACGGAATAACATCCAACCTAGGCATTTCTCGCTCTAAGTTTGACTGATTTAATCCCACTTTATTGGCAACTGCAATTAACGCTCCCTCTGTCGGATCGCCAATAACAACCCATTGCTCGTCCTTGACTTCCAGGTGAGAGTCATTGCATAACAATCCAGCTTTTAAACACTCTAGAAGAACGGGGAAATTGTTCAGGTTAATCGGCTTTTCTTGTAACAGGATTTCCCCTGCCGGATTGTAGCCGCTACCGCTGGCTGTATAGTGCTGACCTCCGGCATAAATAGCTTGTACCGTCATCTGGTTTTCAGTCAAGGTGCCGGTTTTGTCAGAACAAATAACGGTGGCACCACCCAGAGTTTCAACGGCTGGCAACTTGCGGACAATGGCGTGACGACGAGCCATGCGGGAAACGCCAATCGCCAACGTCACCGTCACAACGGCGGGTAATCCTTCGGGAATCGCACTCACTGCCAAGGCTACGGCAGCTTCAAACATTTTTACCCAGGAATTGCCGTACCCCCACCCCACGGCAAACGTCAGCGCCGCGACTCCCAGAATCACGTACAGCAATTTTCGACTGAATTTATCAAATTTGCGAGTTAAAGGGGTTGTCAGGCTGCTTCCCCGATCCATTAACTGGGAGATTCGTCCGGTTTCAGTCGCTTCCCCAATTGCCACCACAACGCCGGTGCCAGTACCAAATGTCACGAAGCTGCCAGCATAAGCCATGTTGGTTCGCTCCGCCAAGGGTGCGTTTAGTTGCAAAAGCGGGGCTTCTGTTCCCCCCTCTTTTTGCACTGCAACCGACTCGCCGGTGAGTGCAGATTCATTCACTTGCAAGTTACGCACCTTCATCAGTCGCAAATCGGCGGGTACTTTGTCTCCAGAAGCCAGGAGTACGAGATCGCCCGGTACTAACTCAGTCGAAGGAACTTGTAATTTTTGACCTTCGCGCAGTACATTTGCATCTGTTCGGACTGAAGAAGCTAGGGTAGCGATCGCGCTTTCAGCTTTTGATTCTTGGACAAATCCGATAATGGCGTTAATCAGCGTCACGCCCCAAATTACCCAAGCATTCACCCATTCCCCTAGAAATGCCTTAACTGCACCAGCAATTAGCAAGATATACAGGAGCGGTTGATTAAATTGCTGAAGAAATCTCACTAAGGGGCTTTTTCCGGCTTTACCCTTGAGTTCGTTCGCTCCAAACCGTTCCTGTCGCTTTGCTACTTCAGCGGATATCAAACCTGTTTTTAGGTTGCTGTCTAAATTCTGAGCAACTTCTCCCACAGGTAGATGATGCCACTGATTTTCCACTGATTTTTCTTTCGCTGTTGCTGTCATTTTGTTGGCTCCTCTAGAGGCAAGAAGTCTATCTGTTGCAGACAAAAAACCAAAGGGGATTAGTTTCTTGCATAGATTCTGTTTTCTTCAGTGTCAGTAACAAATGTGACTAGAAAATGACAGCGATCGCAAACAAAGTCGAATGTGCCGATTGTCATCCAGCACAGCTATCTCGGTTCTCGCTAAGCTGAGAATACCTAGCTCAAGCATGATGGCTGATGCCAGCAGCGATGAATCACAAAAGGATTTTTCGATTGATTCAGATTCAACAAACTAAAACAGCAACCAGCGGAAGCATACCTGCTCAAAATTTAAAGGCAGCCATCAGGCGTCAGCGACGACCAAGGATAGCTTGGATATTCTGGATACCGATGGCTCTAGGATTGGTGGGGTGCGAATCTGCCGCAGAGTTATTGCGGCAATTGCCAGGACAGGATGTACCCGAAGTACCGCAATTGCCTAACAGCGAGGCTCAATCCTCCACCAGTGCCCAGATGGAAGCTTCTGTCCGTCAGCGGATTAATGAAGTCCGCCAAAAGAATGGCTTAAATCCACTTCAAAACAACGAAAAATTAGCACGGGTTGCTCGCAAATACAGTCAAAAGATGGCTCGTGAGAACTTCTTCAGCCACGATAGTCCAGATGGCAGCACTTTGACTAAACGGGTTCGTGCGGGGGGAATCTCTTACTGGATGGTCGGGGAGAATTTGTTTAAAAGTGTTAATGCTCCCCAACCCGTACCGTTAGCTGTTGAGGGATGGATGAATAGTCCCGGACATCGTGCAAATATTTTGCAAGCCGAATACGCGGAGACGGGTATCGGAGTTTGGCGGCAAGGAAACACTTGTTACATTACGCAGTTATTCTTGCGATCGCAATTTTCACCCAAAGATTTATTCAAGTGATTGTGACAACACTTTGCTTGACGATGATCTAGAGCTACTGTAATTAAAAAAAAAGCCCTCTTGCTGTTGAACAAGAGGGCTGTATTTTATGGTGTGAGGAGTAGAACTTTGCAGTTCTTACTATCAGCCTACTCAGGGAATGTGACGTTTTGATGACTATCAGATGACATTTCTTACACCATCAGCATTGGCTGCCATCCATCAATTAGAAGAAGCATCGCATCCGCTGCATCCCCAGATTTAGAAGGATGATGCATTGCTAACTGTTTAGAAAGCTGCCTGTGTCGAGTTAGCCGAAAAACCTATTGCATCGTTCAGGCACTCGCCAATGCAGCGGGTGGCGATGTAGAGAACGGCTTAATCTTTTTCGGAGCAGACGCCGGACGCGCAGAGCCAATTATGTCTGTCGCTGAGGTGATGGCTGAGTTAACCGAAACGTGTTGAAATCGAATCGGGTGCGTACCTGCCTGTAGTGGGATCTCTTTTAGCGATCGCGTTTCCTGACAAGTTCCTCAAATTGTGTTTCTATAATGAGACTAAGGAATAATACCTATCTTGAACGGTGATGGCTGAACGAACCCCTTTTCAAGAGAAGGCCCCTACAGTTGCAACATTTAAAGGCAACAGAGATGACTATTGAAGAGATCCTGAATCGGTATGCCGAAGGGAAAAGAAGCTTTCAAAGGGTCAACCTGCGAGAGGTTGATTTGCAGAATGCTCACCTTCATGGTGTGAACTTCAATCAAGCAGATTTACGGCAAGCGCGATTGGGTAAAACGGACTTTAGTCGAGCCAGCTTCCGGGAGGCAGACCTCAGCGAAGCGCTCTTGTGCGGAGCTGATTTGAGCGAAGCTGATTTGGATCGAGCCATTCTACGAGGGGCAGATTTGAGTGGTGCCGAGCTGAGTTACGCCAATCTGGAGCGAGCGAACTTGAGTAAAGCAACCTTAGGAGGTGCGAATTTAGTCCGCGCCAGATTATTTCGTGCCAATTTGTTTGAAGCTAATTTGCGTCCTATGTCTGACCAAGCGACGGATCTGAGTCATGCGATTTTAAGCGATGCAGACCTATGCTACGCCAATTTAAGTGGAGCTGTTTTGTATCGGGCAAATCTAAATGGTGCAAAGCTCTGCCGCGCTCATTTAAATGGAACGCCGCAACAGGGAATCAAGCCAACCGATTTAAGTGAAGCTAACTTGCGAGGAGCTGACTTGAGTTATGCCGATCTCACGGGTGCGATTCTACACAAGGCAAATTTGAGAGATGCCGATTTAACGGGTACTGTGCTGACGGATGTTGATTTGCAGGGAGCCATTATGCCGGATGGCTCGGTACATGAGTGAGAGCGATCGCACGCTTGAAGTTAGCAATTAACGAGTGACAAATTCCGATGGGCGATCTTGCTTTTACTGGATTAGCGATCGGCTTACAATCCAGAGAGATGTCATTGCGAGATTTTTAAGAAATACGCCAATTTCGAGAAGCGAATCAAGCGACCTTTTTCGTCATAAATACGCTGTTCGGGTCATCAATGTAGTTAGCGAAGGGGCCTCGGTACTCAAACCCATACTGCGCGTACAATGCTCGTGCTGGAGCGAACTCAGACATTGCTCCTGTTTCTAAATTTAGACAATTATAAGTACGCCGTTCGGCTTCTTTAATGATGTGTTCAAGAATCCTTGAGGCGACACCCCTACGACGGTGAGCCTTGGCGGTACGCATTGATTTGACTTCACCACTTCTTGAATCTATTTCTTTGAGTGCCCCACATCCGAGTAATTCATCACCCTCCCAAGCCGTCCAGAAAGTAATTTCGGGCGATCGCAATGCCTCTAAATCAAGAGCATGAACGCTTTCAGGCGGCGTAATTTCATGCATATCTTCGAGATGTTCTCGGAGAAAATCAGCAATCTTTTTACCTGTCAGGTCATCTTTGCGAATCTGCAATCAACTCATCTCCTTAATTTACTAGGAAATTTTACTCTCATGAGGGTCAACAGCCGGGAGAGGTTGTTAACGCAATTACTGCAAAGCTTCCTGTAAAGCGAATAGTGAAACCAGAAGAGATTGCTGATACGGTTTTATTTCTCATGGGTAACGATTTCATGACAGGAGCTACTTTACTCGTTTTTGAGAGGTGTCCCTACCCATTATCGAACCGTTTCCAGTAGAGCCTCGGATCGCTCGCAGAAATCTTTAAATTGAGAGCGAAATAGCAATGTAAACGGCGGACAAACTCCGGATGTTCTGTAGAAAAAAGCGGCTCTACAAGCGAGATTTCCAGGTTTGCCAGAGTTGAGGATGCGATCGCATCCTCACTGCTCACCCACCGATCCCCTGAATTCCCACTGCCAGACGAATCTTCTCCGGCAGAAAATTAAAATCGTCTCAATTACAAAAATTTACTTAAAACTCTCTCACTTCAAGCGCAAGCAGGGGAAGATAAGGATGAGTTTTTCTTTGCGACGGTTTGGATTGGGTTCGGGACTCCCGGAATCGAGAACCCAATTGATTCGGTTTTCCCCGGCGCGATTTGCTTGTTTCCAAGGCTGGTTATTCAGCCAATCCTGAATTCCAGGGTTACTGTCACTTTTTGGTCACATTTATTGATGACCCTGAAGATAGAAACTTGCCCGACCTTGCAGCAAAACGATTGATGATAAGGAGTTTTGGTTATGGTTGGAATCCTCATCACCTGGTTAGTAACCACTATCAGTTTTTTAATTATTTCCCGGCTGCCCATTGGCGTGGAAATTGATACGCTTGGAAAAGCCGCAATTTCCGCAGCAGTTTTTGGAATTTTGAATGCTCTCTTAAAACCCGTCTTAGGGTTCTTTACCTTTCCATTCATTCTTTTGTCATTTGGTTTATTCCTGTTTGTCTTAAATGCAGTTATTTTCGGTTTAGCCGCTTGGTTAGTGACAGGATTTCGGTTACGGTGGGGTTTTTGGAGTGCTTTGCTTGGCTCCCTAGCGCTGAGTATTGTTAATTCTGTACTTTTCCATCTACTAGCATCGCTCAGATTGTAAGTGCAGGTTTGTTCTGAGCGGGGAAAGAGAACCAGAAGTAGAGGGTTCAGACAGTTCGGATTGAGTGAGAGCAACTGTCTAGAAGGATTAGTTTTTCAATTGGTAACGCACTAGCGTCCTAACATCTTCAGCAGACAGTCCTAATTCTTGTGCGATCGCAGCTTCCACCTGGCTGAATTCTGTTACTGGAAACTCAAATTCTAACTTTTTGAGAGTCGAATCTGTCGTTTTGACCTGTACTTTGGTAAATCCCTGCTCTTTGTCAATTTCTGCTTTGATGATCAGCAAGGTGACTGAAAGTTGCACTTCCAACTGTGTATCAGCTTGAAGCTTATCAACCGTATCGTAGGAGCGACTTAATGCTTGGTCTGTTACCAGTCCACCCCCAACCCAAAAAATAATTCCCAGCAGGGGTAGAGGCAACCAAAATTCTAGCCCTAAAAAATGTAATCTTTGTAACCAACGAGGAGAGGACATAGGAAGAGGTGAGGAGTTTTAGCTTTACAGCCAATTGAGTTTAAGGGAAAAAACAATCGAATTCTACATCAAAAGTCAAAATTTAAAAGATAAAAAAAGAGAAGATTCACTGTTGCCCCTTGATTTTCTTCGGCACCAGAAAAAATCTGACTGGTGGAAGACGTGCGATCGCCTTAGGCTTCCCTACTATGAGCAGCGATATCTATAAGCAGCGATATCGTCGATTCTCCGATAAAAAAGGTTTCACTAAAATGTCTTATGAGAATTTTACTGGTAGAAGACGACCCCGAACAATTAGAGCCACTAAACGCAGCTTTGTTGCAAGCTGGACATATTGTCGATGGCATTGAGGATGGGGAAACTGCACGATGGCTGATCTCTCAAAAAGACTATGACTTGTTAATTTTGGACTGGATGTTGCCGACAGTCAGCGGTTTGAGCCTTTGTCGCCAGTATCGACAAGCAGGGAAAACCTCGCCGGTGCTGATGCTGACTGCCAAAGACACGACTGTGGATAAAGTTACGAGTTTGGATGCCGGTGCCGATGATTATCTGGTTAAACCGACTGATATTATCGAACTCTTGGCGCGGGTGCGGGCATTGGGAAGGCGATCGCCTCTATGGCAGGGAGATATCCTCCGCATAGAAGATTTACAACTGCACTTGAATAGCTTGACTGTTGAACGGGGAGAAACAACTGTCCAATTATCTGCCCGCGAGTTTCAACTGTTAGAATACTTCCTGCGCCATCCCTATCAGGTCTTAACCCGCGATCAAATTGAACAAGCCTTGTGGGAGTGGGGTACAGAACCAGAAAGCAATGCTGTAACTACGCTAGTCCGGAGGCTGCGGCAGCGTTTGCAGTTAGTTGGTGCGGCAGATTGGATTGAAACAGTCTATGGCATGGGATATCGCCTCAATCCTTCGGGAAGCCAAAAGTAAAAAGAGAAGAAATTTACCCTAGAGAAAATAACCAAATATAACGGTTCTCATTTATGTCGCAATACACTCGGAACCTTGCCCCCAAAGTCTCCACCTTTACGGCTATGGTTTCCCCACATCTCTTGAAATCCTGTAGGGGCTTTCGCATTCGCGCAGCAATACTTGGAGATGACCAACCCGATTACAATGCGAAGGCTTCTCTCGATCATGCAATTGCCGGGAAGGGCAGGGATGGGGTTATTTAGAGCATCTAATAGAGAATTACTATATTCGCTGGAGCTGGCATCCCTCTTAAGTTTTGTCTTATCAAACATAAAGTTTTACGACAGGTAGTTGATTTGATCGGCAAAAATTCCGTAGCATTTGTTACAGAAATGTTTTGAAAATAGCTTATCAGTGGAGGCTCTTAACTGCGACGGAGAGCAGTCAGCCAACTCTGAGTGCTGTTATTGCTATCGGAGGGGAAATAGATATGACATTGAATTATTGCGTACTTCCTTTGCTGTCCCGGACTAGAAGCTGGGCACCTCAACCCAATCGAACCCAGTCTCAGATGGAGTATCAAGATTCGACTTGGGTACAGTTGCTAGAACTTCCCAACCCCTATAGCCATGATGAAGCATTGCTACTTTGCCAGCAGTCTGAGGACGAATGGGTAGCATGGATTCCGGATCATGGTGAAGCGGTGCTGCATACGAGTCAGTTTTATCGAGTTCGTTAGAGAGATGCGAGTAGAGCGATCGCTACGCTTTATGCAACGCAACTCGACAGCGATCGCATCACCCCCAACTCCTCTGTTTATGGCACGAACCGCCCTAAAATGCCTTTAGCAATCTTTCTATCCCTCGGATTGGAAGAGAGCAAGCGCAACAACAATTGACGAAAAACCCAACGCCTCAGCAAGGGCAAAAATAACAGTAGCAGACGCTTAAAGCCTACTTGCAACAACCATGCCATTGCCATCGATGCTAACAGCATCCATAAATTCAGGTGCTGTAAGCTAGAGATAACTGTCGCTGCCGTAGTTAGCAACGAGAGCATCCAAGATAGCCCATTTAACCATAAGGCAATCTTGAGCTGTAGCTGATTGAGCAGTTGATCGATTAGCCAGTGGTGGGCAGTTGCGATCGCTAAACACCAAATAGAATCTTTAAGACAATCGTGGCGGATTTGGTGAATGATATCTCCATCGAGAGCGATCGCACTCTGCATGACAAAGTTTTCCGCTACTGAGTCTCTACTCTCCGCTTTATTATAGTGAGTACAGAAAATCAGCCCAGGCTGTAAGCACCTTCCCGCATCTACTAGCGCATAAGAACGCAACTCTGCTAGTAAACGCCGGGAGATAGATAAGTTTTGTCCATTGGTTCTAGCTTGCAAAATTTGATCGAGGATGTTTTCATCTAAGTTGAATCTGATGAAATGAGACACTAACTGTCCTTTCGCGTCTTTGACTTCCTCGATTTGAATATATGAATCTAAATGAAGGGGTTTCCTAGAGGAACCTGATAGATTATTTCCCACTCCTTCTCAGCTCATCTTTCCTATTTTTTTGACCTGTTTTTTTGGGTTAGTTTTATCGGTAATTAATTACGGTTTTTGAATAAATTCTTCATTGAGGAACTGCCTTGATTGACCAGCGATTCCACTAAATTTACCATAAACTCTAATAACCCGTGCCACTGTTTTTCACCCGCAGTAACCCCCTGTCTGTGGATATCTAAGATGATATCTTTATGCTCGTGTTCAAAAAGTCTTTGATGATAGCGGTTGATAATATCTCCATCTAACTGAATAATCGACTGGGCATAAATCATATCGGTTGTTACTTCTCCAACCGGATCGGTTGCTTGAGATTCTTCACTTTTTTGCAAAGATTTATTCCGACTATCCAAAGCTGCTTTCAGCTCATCAACCTTCCGCAAGCTCCGTAAAAATCTACTGTCGTCGAGTAAGTTTTGAATCTTGTTAATCTCAACAGCCGGATTCGCAGCAGGACTCAACGGGTTAGGCAATTTTGTTCTTTGAATATCCAGTTCTGCTGTAGGATCGCTGAGGATTCGGACATATTCTCTGAGTTGTGAAGCATCCTGTTCTAAAAGTTTCTCCTCAAGGCAATATAGGCAATACTCTGTCTCGATTTGTTTACGTAGACTCAGATACCGAGACCATAGAGATGGATGGATTCCTGTCCTTTCTAGATAGGTTGTGGAAATTGGGTAAATATCTCGATATGCTTCCCAGGGAATAAACTTAGTCCCGCTAATGTGATCCACGACCATTGTATTCACTTCGAGAGCCGTGATGTCGATTAGTACATCGGTTAGAGACTGCAAAAAGTTGTTGAAATTTTTCCGCAGGTTGGGATTAATTTCGTTGCTGTTAGTATCTGGCGTATTGACCATCGTTATATGAATCCAGTTTGGGTTTAATGATTATTTGGATGGTGGCGGAGGCGATGGATTTTCAAATTCATCTTCATCAAATTCATCAAATTCATCAAACGGCTTTGGTGGTGTTTGTGAAGGTGTTGTTTGTGAAAATAAAGCCTCTTCAATGTTGACAGGCGATCGCGTATCCTCTGACATCGGTGGAGAAGGCTGGGTTGGCTCCACAGGGCTATCTCCAAACAAAACCGCTATGGGATCTGAAATGCGATCGCTAGGATTGCTGCTGATATCAGGCGTCGTTGACGCCTCCTCATCTTCTTCCCAGCCATCGTCATTCTCATCCCAGGCCTCATCTTCTTCAACAGGCGCAAACCCTTCCGAGAAAAGGTTTGTCGGTTCCTCCTCGACTTCGACTTCTTCCCACTCCTCCTCCGTTCCCCAGTTCACTGCCGAGCCGAATTCGGGCGTCCACCCTGGCTCAAATGGTGGTTCCTGCATGACGGCTTCTTCCCGCTCCTGGGAACTCACAGATAGCTCTACAGGGGTTTCTTGTGCCGTTGGGGGAAGGAAATCGGAGGGAAGCGCCGAGCCGAATTCGGGCGTCCATCCTGGCTCAAACGGTGGTTCCTGCATGACGACTTCTTCCCCTTCCCATTCTTGGGCACTCACGGCTGGCTCTACAGGGGTTTCTGGGGTTGCTGGGGGAAGGAAATCGGGTATGACGGGTGGTGGAATGGGTGCAGTGTCAGTAACCGTGTTAATCTCCACGCGGGGGTCAAATGCGATCGCATTTGTTGGCGATCCCTCAACCAGTGACACTTCAGGCTCAATCGTCACGCGGGAAGCTGCGGTTTCGTCAGGCGGTAGACGAGGACTCTTAACTCCAGACAATTCTGGAGGAATCGGGGCAGCCTTAGGATTCTGGTACCCCACTCTTCCCAACATCCCAAATAACTTTTGCAAACTTTTGAGGTTGTCGTTGATAATCTCGCGGCTTTGCTGAACTTGCTCTAGATGGAATTGCCGCAGTTCGCTATAAGGGCCATTGTTGAGAAAGCGATCGCCAATCTCGTTGGTGATGTCGCCCTCGACAATATTAATCCGAGTCTGCATCCGCGAACCTGGTTGAGGCTGTTCTTCGCTTCTGTTGTCATCTATGTCGGCAGAGCTAACCCAGGTGGTGATTTCTAACTCAATCGTCTCACTGAGTGCCGTAGAAAGTGCCTCAACAATTTTGCCAGCTTTGAGTTGTTGTTTGAATTTGTCGCTTGCCGTCATAACCAGATTTCCAGCCAATTGTGAGTTGTCAATAGAAAGAGGACTGAGGTTTGAGGAATTAGATTTGAGGGCTTAGATTTGAGGTTTGAAGTAACTAGGGTACAAGCCTTTCCAAACCTAAAATTAGAGGCACAATTTGTTTCAATTAGATGTAGCCAGGAGATACAAAAGGGACTGATTTCAAGCCCAATTTTTTAAGTTTGGGATTTACTCAGCGCTCAGAACTCAGTCCTGAAACGAAGCATTGACCTTTGACTTGCATTTATTGTGACTCTTAAGGGTTTTCTGGATCGACGGAAGGTAATACTTGTTGCGGATTTGAACGTAAACGCGACCCAGGCATCTCAGACAGCGTGTTCGTTAGAACTGTAAACAACTGTTGTAAGTTTGCCAGGTTTTCCTGAATAATTTCCCGACCTTCGTGAACTTGCTGGAGGTGAAATTCCCGCAATTCGTTGTAGGGGCCACTATTGAGAAATTCGCTGCCGACTTCATTTTCAATATCACCATCCACAATGTTAATGCGGGTTCGCATAGAGTGACCGGCTAAAGGTTGGTCTGTTCTCACACCAGGCGAGGTGTCTGAATTAGCCGATGAAACCCAAGTAGTGATTTCTAACTCAATGGCTTCGCTGAGTGCCAAGGTGAGTGCCTCAACAATTTTGCCAGCCTTGAGTTGTGCTTTAAACTCGTTACTTACTCCCATGAAGAAAAGCCCTCCAAAAGCTTTGCCTTAGCCAATATTAGACAAGCAGATCCTTTGCCTTGATCAAAAATCTAGGAACCTTAACAAATTCCGGAGCAAATTAAGAAAAAGGCACAAATCAATTGTCAGTCGTTTGTTGTTACTAGCAACGGAAAATAACTACCCGCTTGTTCTGCAACCCACTCACCCCTAATAGCTCCTCCTCGATACCTACTACCTAAAGAATAGGGAAGTTTATAGCCCCTCCTCGTTAACGGGGAGGGGTTGGGGTGGGGTTCCGCTATCCTCTGAAACTGCCCCGCTTGACACTATCCCACCGGAAACAAGTAGCCCGAAAAACAGACCTTTTTCATCCTTGCCAAAAATCGGTGACATCGTATCCCAGTTCACCGAACATCTGACGAAGTAGTGGCAAGCTCAGACCAATGACATTCGTATGGCAACCTTCCAGTTTGTCTACAAATAGTCCCCCTTTCCCTTCCAAGGCAAAGCAGCCAGCACATTTGAGGGGTTCGCCAGTGGCGACATAGGCTTCAATCTGGCGATCGCTAGCATCGGCAAAATAAACTTTTGTGATACCGTAGCGTACCACCGTTTTGTCTTGCTGCTGGTCAATTAAAGCATGACCCGTATAGAGTTCACCGATTTGAGAGCGCATTTTTTGCCAACGGGCGATCGCTTGTGCTGCATCTGCTGGTTTCCCATGAATCTCACCGTTAACCAGCAATACCGAATCGCATCCCAATATCAAAGCCTCTGGAAATTGACTCGCAACCGTTTCAGCTTTCCGCAGCGCCAAAGTTTGCACCAATTCGGATGCAACGCTAGTTGAGACTTGGGACTCATCAAAATCACTAGGGCAAACCACCGGCTCGATTCCGGCACTTTGCAACAGGCGGCGGCGGGCTGGAGAGGCGGATGCTAAGACTAAAGTAGGAAGGTTCATCGTTATGTTATCAGTGGCGAATTGCTAATCGTCAAAAAGTTTTGAGTGTTGAGTTTGAATTAAAAATTCTCTTTTCGCCTCAATCCTCATCACTTCATCACTTTTATTAGCCATTAGCCATCAGATGATCGCTATCAATAGACGGAAAATGAACTGACAACTTGCTGCAACAACGGCTTCAACTTGTTCCAGCGTTTTTCTGTGGTAGAAGCGTTGAAGGTGACGAGCTTACCGCGACTGATGGCGATAGACGCAAGATTGTGGCGTTGCTGATTGGGGAGTTTGACGGTGTATTCCAGTATGTAATAAATCTTAGAGTTAGATTCCAGCTTTTCAGCGTTCACTAATTCTGCCTCGCGTCCCGATCCTGGGGGTGCGATCGCGCTTTTTGATAATTTGTATCCTACTTCCGTCGGTGTCCCCAACTCAGTAAGGCTTTTCCCTGCCCCAACTGGGTTAATGACGACGGACACATTTTCAGAAGGCTCAATGATATCGTGGAACACCACATCGGCTTCACCTTTCACCTCGACTGGAAGCCAGCCGTTGGGATATAGGAACTGATAACCATCGGTGCTATCTACATAGCTTTTTAAGCCACTGGTGGCACTGGCGACAGTGCAACTTTGCAAACTTACGGTTAATACCACGAGTATTAGTGCAGCAATCCGTTTTAGCATTTCCCTCTTTCCTTGCAATTTTGTCACTAAGCGCCATTTGTCTCATTTTCCCACTTCCGGGGAACTTCAGAAGAAACAGCACTACAGACCAAATAACCCGGTTTACAGTTGAATCCTACACCTGCCTCCTGACAGAGAGAGAGGCAGGGGCGGGGTTAAAATGTGCTGCATCCAAACGAGAATTGTTATAAGTCTTTCTTCTGCTTTGTGCTTGTCTTCCCCTAAATTCGGGTTTAGCTTTGCTTTCCCAAGTATCAGGGAGCTTTTTAACTTTGCTTTTTTCCATGTTTGGTCGTAGCCGTCGGAATCTAGCTCGCTGGTTCACCCTATCGATGGGAAGTATTTTAGTGATTTTTGCAGGAGTCATTTACTACGTAGCAGTTGCAGACGCGCTCTTAGCATTGGATCGATTACTCTACCAACAAACCAAAGTGATGGCAGCGAGCGTAAATTATGAGCGTCGTAATGGTCAATGGCAGGTAGAGCTGGAAAATGTGCCGCTTTTGGGAAATAACCCACAGCCGTTGGATAGTGGGCTGGTGTATGGGCGTTGGTACAATGCCAAAGGGCAATTGGTGCAATTTTTTGGTACGCCTCCTCCAGAGAAGCTGACGGTGACAGGTGGATTTCAAACCATCAAAACTGCTAACAGTCCTGTCCGTTGGCTGCGTCAGGTAACGCTGCCTGTCTACGAGAAAAGTTTATTAATTGGTTATCTCCAGGTTGCGACTTCCCTGACATCCACTCAAGAGGCTTTGTCTGAGTTGCGGCTGGTTTTGACGCTTTTGGTGCCAGTCACCTTGGGGGTAATTAGCCTGGCTGGGTGGTTTTTGGGAGGGCTGGCGATGCAACCGATTCGTCATGCTTACGAGCAACTGCATCGCTTCACCGCAGATGCTTCCCATGAATTGCGGACACCGTTGACGGCGATTCTTAGCAATGCACAAGTCGGATTGCTGTCTGACGATAATTCACAGCAACGGCTTCGGCTAGAAAAGATTGTGAATGCTGCTAAGTCAATGAATTCGCTAGTGAGTAATCTGCTGTTTTTGGCTCGGAATGATGGGTCATTACCCCCTGAATCTTGGAGAGAGATTAATCTGACTCGTTTGCTACAGGAGTTAGCAGAGAATTCTGCAACGCAAGCAGCCGCCAAAAATCTCAGTTTTGTTAGTAATCTGCCGACTGACAGCTTGGAGGTGCAAGCCGATCCAGAGTTGCTACGTCAGGCGGTGATGAACC
The DNA here is from genome assembly GCF_014698845.1 of Coleofasciculus sp. FACHB-1120. NCBI lineage: Bacteria > Bacillati > Cyanobacteriota > Cyanophyceae > Coleofasciculales > Coleofasciculaceae > Coleofasciculus > Coleofasciculus sp. FACHB-1120. The sequence goes on from NZ_JACJTV010000022.1 coordinate 82,952, forward strand.
TGCTGAGTAATGCTTGCAAATATACCCCGGAGGGCGGTGAAGTTCAACTGCGATTGTTTACGCGATCGCGTCTGGCGATTATTCAAGTTTCAGACACTGGGATGGGGATTGCGGCGACTGATTTGCCCCATATTTTTGAACGGTTTTATCGGGTGAATCGCGATCGCTCTCGCACTACAGGAGGTTTTGGTTTGGGATTAGCGATCGCTGAGCAAATCGTCAAAGCTCATGGAGGTGGGATCGCCGTCACCAGTGTAGTCGGTCAAGGCTCAACTTTTCAAATTGAGCTGCCACTCCAATAACATTGCCCGATCGCTACGATTTGGGAACTTTTCTAATTATTGTCTTGCCATTGTCACTTTCTAGTCACATTTGTTGCCAACACTGAAGATGGCAGGAGCAAAAGATTCTCGCTCCTGAATCATTTTTCTTCTTTTGTTTTCAACACTTTTTTTAGGGAGTTACTGTAAATCCAATGTTGTTCAGAGGTACTTCTTCTCTTCTGTGCCTTGCTGCTCTGGCTGTTGTTTGTAGTGGGTTATCAGCTCAAGCTGAAACTGACGACTTCACTCTTAAGGCAGATGCGCTTGCCAAGACACCTAATCATAATTTTGAATCAAATAAGACTCCAATCAAATCTGACCAAACGACAACTTTTTTCGTACAAAAAGAAGTGAATGTAGCGAACTCAGGTTTGCCTGATTCTGTTGCCAAGACACTGACAGAATCAACAATTCAAGAGCAAGATTTGTCCCCAATTAATTTACCAACTGCCACTGCATCAGCCGAGGCAAATCAATCTCCATCTAACCTTTCTAGGGAGACAAAGCAGGAAAGCCCTGAGCAAACAGCGATCGCTGATTCTGTAAACCCAGACCAGATTGTAGACAAAAGGGTGATAACTTCTGCTTCAGCTTTATCTACGTCGGCTTTGACAGTTGAACCTTCAACGCCGCAACTTCCAGAAACAGCGACGACTGAAACAGCAGCGCCTGAAATCGCTCAAGTCAATGTAACCCCTGGTAGAGCCACTCGCTCTGGCCCAAGTTATATCGGGGTTGCAGGCAACATTGGGTTGGGTGGCGATACGACATTAAGTGAAGGTGCGTTTGCCGTCATTAGCAAAATTGGACTCACCAGGAATTTCTCTGTACGACCCGCAGCTTTATTTGGCGATAATACAGTTTTTCTGGTTCCGCTCACTTACGATTTCCCCTCTCAAGGAGTGGAACAAATAAGATACCGTGTAGCCCCTTATGTTGGAGGTGGAGTAGCGATTTCAACAGGTGACGATAGCACGATTGGGGCACTGATTACGGGTGGGGTGGATGTTCCTTTATCATCCCAATTTACCGCAACGGCTGCCGTGAATGTCGGTTTTGTTGATGAAACAGAGGTGGGATTGTTAATCGGAGTTGGTTACACTTTCTCAGGACTTTAAACCGATTTTGCTTTAATCTTTTCACATCTCAACTCAAAGAAAATACGATCGCAACGGTGAAGGTGCCAGAATGAGCAGACGGGTAAACGACAGTCTCCCAAATCAAGTCTTCGCGGTAAGCAAAACAGCAGCACCCAAGCCAGCACTGGCTTTCATAGACGCGATCGCTCTAATTGTCGGTATCGTGATTGGTGCCGGGATTTTCGAGACACCGTCCCGAGTCGCCGCTGCTGCCGGGAGTGAAGCGGTTGCACTTTCCCTGTGGATTCTGGGTGGGGGAATGTCCTTAGTTGGTGCATTGTGCTACGCAGAATTGGCAACGGCATATCCCCACGCCGGGGGCAATTACTATTACTTGATGCGTGCCTTCGGCAAAAACACCGCCTTCTTTTTTGCTTGGGCGCGAATGACGGTGATTCAAACAGGTTCGATTGCCCTGTTGGCGTTCGTATTCGGCGACTATGCCTCGCAATTACTGCGCCTGGGGAATTATTCATCCTCAATTTACGCAGGGATCGCGATCGCTCTGTTAACAGGTTTAAATATCATCGGCGTTCAGCAAGGAAAGTTGGCGCAGAATTGGCTAACAGTTGCTAAAGTGGGTGGCTTGCTGTTGGTGGTGATTGGGGGTTTAGCCTTTGCCGTTCCCAGTCTCCCGGCGGTGCCTGCTGCACCAGCGACATCCCAAACAAACTTTGGGATGGCGATGCTTTTCGTGCTGTTGTCCTATGGCGGCTGGAATGAAGCGGCTTATATCTCAGCCGAGTTACGCAACGTCAACCGAAATATGGTGCGATCGCTGCTAGTGAGTATCGGCATCATCACGGCGATTTACTTAGCGATAAACTTCGCTTACATCCACGGTTTAGGATTGGCGAATATGGCAGCCTCAAAAGCCGTAGCAGCGGATTTGATGCGTCGTGCAGTTGGCGAACCCGGTGCTTGGTTTATCAGCTTCCTGATTGCCATTTCCACCTTAGGGGCGATCAACGCCACTATTTTCACCGGCGCACGTACTAACTATGCCCTCGGACAAGATTTTTCCGGGTTCAGCTTCCTCGGACGCTGGCACCATCGCGCCAGTACACCAGCCAATGCCTTGCTCGTGCAGAGTGCGATCGCGTTAGCCCTCGTGTTCCTGGGAACCCTGACCCGCGAAGGCTTTAAAACGATGGTGGACTACACCGCGCCGGTGTTCTGGTTTTTCTTCCTGCTAACGGGTGTCTCGCTGTTAGTGTTACGGGTTCGAGAACCGCAAGTAGTGCGACCCTTTCGCGTCCCTCTCTATCCTCTGACGCCCCTACTTTTCTGTGCAATCTGCGCTTATTTACTCTACTCCAGCGTTGCCTATACAGGAATTGGGGCATTTGTCGGAGTGGCTGTAGCGATCGCTGGCGCACCGCTATTGCTGTTATCTCGCCGTCGGCAAATTTGAGCAAAACGTAAACAACTCAAAAGGAGAAGATGCAATGCAATTACAACAAATGAAGCTGTTGCTGGTTGCAAGTTTGAGTGCAGGTAGCTTCTTATTCGCAGGCTGCACCCAACAACGCCAGTTTGAGGCACAAACTCAACCCGATCTTCAAGCCCAAGCGCCCACCACACCAACCACACCGAGTGTTCAAGTCGAAGCACCCGCAAACGACGTTCAAACCCAAGAACGTGTAGCAGATGTGCCCTTTGTACCAACGCCCGAAGTCGTTGTCGCCCAAATGCTAAAACTGGGGCAAGTGAAAGGGGACGATATACTCTACGACCTCGGTAGTGGCGATGGACGAATCGTGATTACCGCCGCAAAACAATTTGGCACTCGCGGTACTGGTGTAGATATCAATCCGCAGCTTGTCCAAGAAAGTCGAGAAAATGCCCAAAAAGCTGGTATAAGCGATCGCGTGCGGTTTTTACAACAAGATTTATTCACCACTGACCTCAGCGATGCCACGGTAGTGACGCTGTATCTGCTTCCAGATGTTAACTTGCGCCTACGACCCAAGCTACTCAAGGAACTCAAACCAGGCACTCGCATTGTTTCACACAACTACGACATGGGTGAATGGAAACCTGAACAAGTGGTGCAGGTAGAAAGTAGTCCCGGTCGCCAGCATACTATTTACTCCTGGGTTGTGCCTGAAACTGTCCCGGATAATTTGAAATAAACGGGATATCCTGTTGCAAGTTCCATCCAGCAGAACTAATCTTGCTGATACTGTTTCACGAATAATCTGCAACAGATTCCCCAACCTCCTTTTTTGCGGTTCAGATACCCGACTTCGGAAGAGAAGTCGGGTATCTCTCGTTCATGAATCCTTTAAGACTGCTATATACAAACCTATCTGTTTTGTATAAGCTTAAACGTCATCCCAATCCTATTTACTTAAAATTAATCAACAGGAGGAATCTCAAAATGTCATCCCCGATTCGTCCCCCATTTACGCAAGAAACTGCACTCGCCAAAGTAAAAGCAGCCGAAGACGCTTGGAATACTTGCGATCCTGAACGAGTAGCTAATGCCTATACAGTTGATTCTCAATGGCGAAATCGTACCGAATTTTTTACAGGTCGAGAAGCCATCAAAGAGTTTCTGAAGCGCAAATGGGCAAAAGAACTAGACTATCGCCTTATGAAAGAATTATGGGCTTACACGGATAATCGGATTTCTGTACGCTTTGAGTACGAATGGCGTGATGCAGAGACTAATCAATGGTTCCGCACTCATGGAAATGAACACTGGGAATTTGACGCTGATGGGCTGATGAGAAGGCGCGATATGAGTGCTAATGACTACCCGATTCAAGAACAAGAGCGTCGTTACCAATTTTAAGTGAATCCTCGAAAACTTTGCATCAATTCGTTGTGACGGGCTTTTGCCCAGCCTACATTAATTAGAGAAAATAGAAGAGGAATTAATGCTTGAGTTGGATCGCGTTAGCCTCTTTAGAATTATTTTCATTTGGGATGGTTTCACCGGGGATTGTTTCTAGCTGTTTGGGCGTAAAACTGGCGAAGCAATCAAGTAATAACTCTCGTTTCAGCGAGTTGTACTTGGTTTGACCTTCTTTTCGGATCTGGATTAATCCTGCTTCCGCCAGTGTCTTGGAGTGGTGACAGAAGAGAGCTAAACTAATCCCTAAATAATTGGCTATCTCGCTTCCGCTCATTTCCTCGCAAGAAGCTAACATCTCCACAATCCTCAAACGTGTGGGATCGGAGAGAGCTGCAAAGATTTTAGCCCGAAGTTCGATGTCTTGAACGGCAGCTTGAGACGCAGAGGGCAGTTGAACGCTATGGTTGTTATCAATCATGGGAAGTAGGGGTTACTAAAAGAAGCCACGAGAAAGCCCCAACAGGACTCTGCATTACTCCTAATGTCAACGCTAAATAGAAGGTTGAACGACGGTATAGGCGTGTCTAACGCTCTGGATGTATGCCGTTGGCGAAAACTCACCGTCTTATTTCTATTTTACGTCTTGGCGCTCAGTATTGAAATAGTTAAACAACTACTTGACTATTTGAGAAAGATTGTTCTAGTATTTAGTCAAATGGTTGTTTAACTACTAAACCCCTGAGGGAATTGAAACCAGATTGGTAACTTTTAGCAGCCAGTTGAGTGGATGCAATCGCATGAAATGATGCAATGCGCTTTCTGCAACAGCTGCTAGCACTCTCCTCACCTTGATCTACAGCCTGAAGGAGGCTGGAAACCATGTCAGACAACGCGAAATATGTCACCTTGACCGAAGACAACTTTGAAACCGAAGTCCTCGCCAGTTCAGTTCCAGTTGTGGTAGATTTCTGGGCAGCTTGGTGTGGCCCTTGTCGGATGCTCAACCCATTGGTTGCAGAATTAGCTGCCAATTTTGAAGGAAGTGCCAAGGTTGGCAAGCTGAATATTGACAACTATGGACACATCGCTACGCAATACAACATCCAAGCCGTGCCAACGCTTCTGTTCTTTAAAGATGGAGTGGTGGTGGATCGAGCTACTGGCGTAACTTCTGTGGAAGTGCTTGCTGACAAACTTCAGGCTTTACTTCCACAGAACAATGTAACCACAAAGTCAGTGGGATAAACAAACTGGACAGTTTGTTTCTGGTACGGGTAACTCTTATCCGCACCGCTCATATACTAGCTAGCGTTCCTGATGTCTGCGTTGTGCAATCAAAAAGTGTAATGTCGTTCCAATGGAGATTAAGTCAATGAGCGAGAGTATCAATCTTTTCTCACCTGTTCAGCTAGGTTCCTTAGAACTTCCCAATCGAATCGTGATGGCTCCCTTAACCCGGATGCGTGCGGGAGCGGGAAATGTTCCTAGAGCCATGAATGTGACTTATTATGCACAACGGGCATCGGCGGGGTTAATTATCGCAGAAGCCACTCAAGTATCGCCTCAAGGACAAGGATATGCGAATACCCCAGGCATTCACTCAGCAGAACAAGTGGCAGGATGGCGGCTGGTAACAGATGCAGTTCATGCTCATGGCGGGCGGATTTTCTTACAACTGTGGCACGTTGGGCGGATTTCTCATCCATCACTGCAACCAGGAGGAGAACTGCCAGTAGCGCCCAGCGCGATCGCACCCGAAGGTGACGCACTAACTAATGAAGGGCCAAAACCTTTCGTCACACCTCGCGCCTTAGAAACAGAAGAAATTCCCGGAATCGTCGAACAATACCGCAAAGGGGCAGAAAATGCCTTAGCTGCTGGATTTGACGGGGTTGAAATTCATAGTGCTAACGGTTATCTACTTGACCAGTTTCTGGAGGATGGAACAAACAAACGCACCGACCAATATGGCGGTTCAATTGAGAACCGCGCCCGACTTTTGATGGAAGTCACTGAAGCGGTTGTCAATGTTTGGGGCGGACAACGGGTAGGAATTCGCCTCTCCCCAAGCGGTACATATAATAGTATGTCCGACTCAAATCCATCTGCTTTGTTCAGTTATGTAGCTGATTCGCTCAACCGTTTTAACCTCGCTTATCTCCACATCGTTGAGCCAAGAACCGATGGCAATACTAGCCTCGATAACTCTACAGGAGGCTTATTTACCGAATACTTCCGTCCTATCTTTAAAGGTACTTTAATCGCAGCAGGAGGATATGACCGTGACTTAGGGAATGCTGTTTTGGCTTCTGGCAATGCAGATTTGGTTGCTTATGGCAGGCTGTATATCGCCAATCCAGATTTACCAGAACGTTTTGCACTCAATGCTTCCCTAAATAAGCCAGATCGCTCTACCTTTTATGGTGGCGATGAGAAGGGCTATATCGACTATCCAAGCCTTGAATTACAAACGGCTTGAGTTAATTTATTTCCTCACAGAGAACCTCTTCCACAACTCCTCCTCCAAAGAGCGTGTACACACAAGTGACTTGTTTTACTCCTCCTCTTCCCTATGCAGGAATTGAGGGGCATATTCAAAGCCCCTCTCTGTTTACGGAGAGGGGTTGGGGGTGAGGTTCCGAGTGTATATTACACTCAAGGGAGAACCCCTATAGGACAAACAGAAGTCAAGTTTATTTCTGTCTTTAATTCTCGTTCATAGATTAACCGCACAGTAATGTTATGAGGGAACTGTCAGCGGCACACCATTGTCCTTTGGTGCTATTTGCAGTAAAAACGGAACCGCTTTTTTAACCCAGTCTTTCACCGCTGTGTAAGCAGCCGCCTCTTCTCCAAAACAAACCTCTAACATATCAGTATGAATAATGCCTGGGTTGAGGGGAATCGCCGCCATTCCCGAAGGTAATTCTTGAGCCAACGACTGAGTTAATCCTTCAATTGCCCACTTGGAAGCACAGTAAGGTGCAAATTCAGGCGAGGTGGAGCGACCCCAAGTTGAACTCAAGTTAACAATAATGCCACTTTTCTTTTTAATCATCGCTGGAACAAAATAGCGAATTACATTAGCGACTCCTTTAATATTTACATCAATGAGCCGAGAAAATTCCTCATTCTCGACTTTCCAAAGTGGGGCGGGTTGATTAATTAATGCAGCATTATTAATCAATAAATCCGGCGGTGAGTAGTTAGCTAACAATTGCTCAGCCCAGGCTTTCACTTGAGGTTCGTCCGCAACATCCACGCTGGCAAAATGATGGGGCGTTCCAAACTTCTGATTAAGGTTCTGTGCTGCTTCTGTGGAACGAGCGCACCCACAAACTGTATGCCCCAGCTCAATAAAATTTTCGGTCATGGCAAGACCCAGACCCCGGCTTACCCCTGTAATTACAATCAGTTTTTTCATAAGTCAGAGCAATTTTGGATTTTAGATTTGGGATTTTGGAATGGTCAGACGGCTAGACGCGATTAATCACATTTCTACGACCCCAAATTTAATTGTTCGCTAAGGGTGAATGGTGCCATCAGGCATCATTGCCCTTTGGAGTATCGTCCGCGTCAGGTTAGTGCCGGTGAGGTTCGCGCCAGTAAGATTAGCCTCACTGAGGTTCGCGCCGGAGAGATTAGCGCCCCGAAGGTTCACTTTGTTCAAATTAGCGCCAGTAAGGTTCGCCTTGCTGAGGTTCGCCCATCGGAAGTCAGCCTGAGTCATGTTAGCTTCGCTCAGGTTAGCTCTGAATAGATAAGCATCATTGAAGTGAGCCTCGATTAAGTTTGCTTTGTGCAGGTCAGCTTTGTAAAGGTAAGCTCCCAGTAGTTCAGCATTGTAAAGATTCGCATTGCTGAGATCGACAGCAATGAGGTTAGCTGCCATCAAGTTAGCTTCGCTGAGGTTCGTTCTAGCCAGCTTTGCTGCACCGAGATCGGCTTTGTGAAGGTTAGCGCTTCTGAGATCGGTGCCGATCAGGTTCGCATGACTTAGATTTGCTCTTCTTAGGTTAGCGCCTCTAAGGTCAGCCCCGATCAGGTTCGCATCGCCCAGATCGGCATCGCTGAGGTTGGCTTTACTGAGGTTTGCAATGCTGAGGTTCGCTTCACTCAGGTTCGCTTCCATCAGGGAAGCAGAGTGGAGATTTGCATCGCTGAGGGTAGCATGGCTGAGGTTAGCGGCGATGAGTAAACTATTGCACAGATCCGCCCTTCTTAGGTTAGCGCCTGTGAGGATTGCCCCTCTGAGGTTCACCCCTCTGAGGTTAGCTTCGCTTAAGTCTGGTTCTATTTGTTGGTTTCTTCTTCTCCACTCAATCCATTTCACTGCACCGTTCTGAAGTAGTGCAAGATGCTCTAGATTTGCCATTTGGATTTCCTTTGCTTAACCCACCAGTGCTAACGCATTGACTTTAATCTGAAGTGGCTTTCTTTGAAAGCAAGCGATCGCTCTTTACAAATTAGGGTAGTCCTAAATACGTAAGGATACCTGAGTTCGGGATAAGGAAAGGAGGAGCCGTGTAAGAGCTGATTTATAAAGTTGAGACTAAGAGGCGAGACAGCTGAGCATCAGTCGTACCATAGCACCATAAATCATGGCTTCACTGACCTCTGGCAGTAGTTCATAATCCTTACTGAGACGGCGATAACGTCCTAACCAACCAAAAGTACGTTCTACTACCCAGCGTCTTGGCAAAACCTTAAACTCAGATTCCGTACGCTTGACCACCTCTACCTTGGCAAAGCAAAGGCTGGCTACAGCATAAGCGAAGCGTTGACCACTATAGCCCTGGTCAACCCAAATTAATTCCAAACTAGTAGCGCGGCAAGCTTAATTTGCTGGGTTAGCCCTCTTCTGTCACTTTCCGGAATAAGCAAGTAGTAAATAACTGAAATTATCCCGAAGCCAAAAAAGGTTTAAATTGGTTCATAGTAGAAATTAGGTGATTAAATCCCAACAATAAATGAGAATTCGGAAAAACATCTAGCCAGGGATGAATCAACCAAAATAGCAAGAGAGGTTGGACAATTAAGCGAAGATTATTTAAAGTAT